>JANNDZ010000026.1:0-1673 GCA_031378395.1 Pseudanabaena sp. OTE_75_metabat_487_sub | reverse complement strand
GTGCCGTGTTATACATTCTATGTTAAGATCAAAACATTATCAATTGTTGTTAAAGCAAAGTATACTAAATCAGCTATTTTTAATCCTCTCCAGCAAAAGATTTTACAGTTATTGAACTTTTCGAGAGACATTTATACCCGTCTTTCATCGCAATCTGACTACTTCTACCTAAAAATGGGCGAATTATACAGGTTACAAATTTAAGATATTAACATTTTTTTAAGTAATTGATATGGCAACGCAACCTCGTGAACATCTCGTTAGCGTGGCACTCAAGCTATTTCACCAATATGGCTTTCATGCGACAGGTATTGACAAAATTCTGTCTGAATCAGGTGTTGCAAAAAACACTCTTTATCGACATTTTAAGTCGAAGGACGAACTTATTCTGGCAAGCCTGCGAAAACAAGACGAGGAATTTCGTAATTGGCTGATGCGGGAAGTTGAAAAACGTAACAATGCCGCTGACAGATTACTAGCCGTGTTTGACGTATATGATGAATGGTCTAGAAGTCCCGCATTTTTCGGCTGTATGTTCATTAATGCCTCTGCTGAGTTTTCCAATCCCGATTCACCAATTCACGCTTTTTGTAAGGAACATAAACGCTTAGTCACCAGATACATCCAAAATTTGGCAAACACTGCGAATATATTTGCTTCTGAGCGTTTAGCTACTTATTGGATACTTCTACTTGATGGTGCCGTGATTTCGACTCAAGTGAGCAGTAGTTCTTTATCCTTTCAACAAGCAAGAGCGATAGCCAAAAATTTATTACAGTCAGAGCTGGAAACTCACTGTAAAGTATCGATAGGATGAGTACCTATTATATAAATTTTCAGCTAGCCAAAAAGAAAGACCCTTGAAAATCTCCCCAGCAGAGAGAAAAAAATAGTGTCAACAAAAGCTAACCATTTATATCATGAGGGGCGCTGAATTACTCATAGTTATATCATTCAGCTTAATGCCCCTCCTTTTCTTATCCCGAACTGACGTTAGCTATTAAAATAGTCCCAACGTCAAAGATTTATTGATGGGTAAAGTTGCACCGATACCCAGATAGATAGTGAAGACAGTACCGAAGAGGAATACTGCCATTGCAACTGGACGACGGAAAGGGTTTTGGAACTTGTTAACATTTTCCAAGAATGGAATAATTAACAGACCTAGTGGTACGCCAACCATACAGGCGATGCCTAACAATTTGTTAGGCAACACCCGCAGGAGTTGGAATACAGGCCATAGGTACCACTCAGGTAAGATTTCCAGAGGAGTAGCAAATGGGTTGGCAGGTTCGCCAACTAAAGCTGGATCCAAGATGGCTAATGCGGTACAGCATCCGATCGTACCAAAGATTACGACAGGGAAGACATAAAGCAGATCATTAGGCCAAGCTATTTCACCGTAGTAGTTGTGACCCATACCCTGAGATAGTTTAGCTCTTAAAGCTGGATCGGAAAGATCTGGTTTTTTGAGAGTTGACATAGTAAATAATGACGTAAATTTTAGTTATCTGACAATGTCTCAAAAAGCATCACGGATGTTAGGAGCGTTTTGGGACTAGATGCATCGGACAAAATCTATCCATTCAATCCCTTAATTTACAAAGGACCAGAGATCCCTTGTTTGCGAATCATGATGAAGTGCAGCAACATGAATACCGCAATCAACCAAG
>JANNDZ010000949.1:0-14224 GCA_031378395.1 Pseudanabaena sp. OTE_75_metabat_487_sub | reverse complement strand
CTTGACAGCCGCCGCGTGACGTTCGGGCACCCAACCGCGCGCGGCGTGCTCGTCCACGACGTAAAGGTTGCCATCGGAACCAAGGCAGCCGAGCCAATTCACGCCGGAGATGAAGCGAGGCTTGAAAGCCTTTACTGGTCGATGGTGCGGCAGGCAAGAGGATTTTTTCTCTTTGGTCGCAGCACACGTCCCGTGCGCAGCCGAAAGCAGGTTGGAGAATGGTCAAATCTCAGTACGCGAATTTGTACGGATCTTGGCTAAGTCTCCTCTATTCCGCGATCGCTATTGGACGAAGCTTTATGTATGTAAAGCGATCGAGTATACCCATCGCCGCCTCTTGGGTCGCCCTACCTATGGTCGTCCTGAGATGAATGCTTACTTTGATCTTGCATCAAAGAAAGGCTTCTATGCAGTAGTCGATGCAATCCTTGAAACCAAGGAATACGAGCAAGCCTTTGGTGAAGATACCGTTCCTTATGAGCGCTATTTGACTCCCGCAGGTGTATCTCTTCGCAACAATCGCAACAGCACCTTGGGCGAGGAAAAAGGCACTAAAGTTGTGGTTGAACCAACCGCTAAGTTCATCGAACTTGGTCAAGTCACCGAAGAGCGCTCATCAGTATCGATTCGCGATCGCATCAACCAAGGTGTTGATAAGAAGCGTGAACAACGCAAGATCTTCAAGCTCACCACCACCGATCCTGTGGAAACAGGCGCTTTGGTACGTGCAGCTTATCGTCAAGTGTTCGAGCGTGACATGGATGCCTATGTTGCTGATGCACAGTTCAGCCAATATACTTCCAAGCTGCTCAATGAAGAAACCACAGTAAAAGAATTCATCTTGGCGATCGGTACATCCGAACTCTATATCAAGGAATTCTACGCGCCATTCCCTAACACCAAGGTGATCGAATTGGGTACAAAGCATTTCCTCGGACGTGCGCCCCTCGATCAAGCAGAAATCCGTAAATACAACGTAATTTTAGCAACCAGTGGCATTAAGGCGATGGTGACGGAAATGGTTAACAGCCGTGAATTCCTCGATGCATTTGGCGAGGATGTTGTTCCTTACAACCGCTTTGAAACTTTCCCTGCGGCTAACTACCCCAACACCCAAGTGCTATACGATCGCCTAACCAAACAGGACAAATCGATCGTTGTACCTAGCTTTGCATCAGTTAAATCGAAAATCCCAACTACGGTTTAGTAAATAAAAAAATAGATGAAATACGTATAACGTGTTTCATCTAAAAGCCAGAGAGGTAGGGGCAATTCATGAATTGCCCCTACCTTTCTGGCTTTTATTAAGATTCAAAATTTTGCTTCAAGAGAGAATAAATTGGTGACGGTTTTTCGGTATCATAAGCATCAGATTAAAGTAAAAAGTTAAATTTATATAAAGGGCGATAAGAAGTGACTATCAGGGTAGCGATTAATGGATTTGGGCGCATTGGACGTAACTTTCTCAGATGCTGGGCTGGCCGCTCAGAGACAAACATAGAACTAGTTGGACTGAACGATACGTCCGATCCCCGTACCAACGCTCACTTGCTCAAGTACGACTCCATGCTCGGCAAATTTGCTGGTGAAGTTAGTGCTGATGACACCACAATTACTGTCAATGGCAAAACCATTAAAACAGTTTCCGATCGCAATCCTGACAATTTACCTTGGAAAGATTGGGGCATTGATTTAGTCATCGAATCTACGGGAGTATTTATCGATAAAGTTGGTGCTAGCCGACATATCGGTGCAGGTGCTAAGAAAGTTCTAATTACTGCCCCTGGTAAAAACGAAGATGGTACGTTTGTCGTCGGTGTTAACGATAAAGATTACAACCATGACATTCATAACATCATCAGTAATGCTAGTTGTACCACTAACTGTTTAGCACCTGTTGCCAAAGTTTTGTTAGACAACTTTGGTATTGTCAAAGGTGTAATGACGACTACTCACAGTTACACAGGTGATCAGCGCTTGCTTGATGCTAGTCACCGAGATTTGCGTCGGGCTAGAGCTGCTGCTTTGAGCATTGTGCCAACCTCTACTGGTGCAGCTAAGGCTGTTGCGCTCGTATTACCACAACTAGCTGGCAAATTAAATGGCATTGCTTTACGAGTGCCAACTCCTAACGTTTCCGTTGTTGACTTTGTTGTCGAAGTAGAAAAAGCCACGATCGCACAAGAAGTTAACGAAGCATTCCGCGTTGCATCTCAGGGTTCAATGAAAGGCATTTTGGAATATAACGAGTTGCCTTTGGTGTCAATCGACTATCGCGGTGTTGATGCATCTTCGATCGTTGATTCTTCTTTGACAATGGTTATGGGCGGCAACATGGTTAAAGTTATTGCTTGGTATGACAACGAGTGGGGCTATAGCCAACGTGTTGTTGACTTGGCTGAAATTGTTGCTAAAAACTGGAAATAATTTTTCAAAAAAAGAGGCGGCGCTTTGCGCCGCCTCTTTTTTTGTTCACGCAATTTCGCTGATGTATGAGTATCCAGAGATGTAGATAGAATATTGTCGAGTCAATGTTCTTATAGTATCGCAATGAAACTTCCTGCCACTTTGGTTAATTTCGGAGCTTTTTGTAAACGCAATCATCAGCAATTAGTGGCTGGATTGATTACGTTTTCATTGTCATTGGGGGTATTGGGCTTAAGGGAAATGGGAGCTTTTAAGGAAGTGGAGCTTTGGGTTTATGACAGCTTGATGCGATCGCAACTTACCGAACCACCCGATCGCCGCGTAGTCATTGTCGAAATTTCGGAAGCTGATATTCAAGATTTCTCAAAGCTATATTCTGAGCGATGGCCAATTTCGGATCGCTTATTTGCCAGACTGATTAACCAAATTTCTGTTGCCAAACCCGCTGCGATCGGCATTGATAAATATTTAGATTTACCAGTTTTAGAAGGTCGTAGTGAGCTAGTTGCCGCCGTTAAAAATGCGGGTAATGTGGTTAACGCTAAATTTATTGCCATGGTTCAAGGTAGAAGTGGTGTTGATCCTGCAAAAGATTTAGAAACAATTAGTACCTACGGATATGTGAATCTACTCACCGACAAAGGGGCTCTAGTACGGCGGACTTCAATAGTTGGCGATTCAGGTTCTTTAGCCTTTGAGCTTGCCAATTTGTATTTAAAAAAATTACATGGCAAGCCACTTGAATTTAACCCAGACAAAGTTCAGTTTACGGCTGGTCAACAAATTATTCCGAAGCTAACGTCAAATTATGGTGCATATCGCAAAGAGGATGACAGCGGATATCAAATGATGATCCGCTATCGAGGAAAAGCGAGATCTTTCGAGCATATTCGCGCGACTGATGTACTGGAGAAGCGGGTTGCACCTGAAAAATTTCGCGATCGCGTAGTCTTAATTGGGGTGACGGCGGAAAGCCTTAAAGATAGCTTCCCTACACCTGTCAGCGTTGATGATGAGGTGATGTATGGTGTAGAAATTCATGCAAATATTGTCAGCCAGTTGCTTAGTAGTACTTTAGACGATCGCAAATTTATTCAAGTTTGGTCGAGTGATCTTGAAAATATCTGGGTTTTGGTTTGGGCGATCGCTGGCGGTGCGATCGCCGCATTTATTGCCCATGTAGGTAAAAATATTGGACTTTTAGGCTTATGCGCTGGTGGTCTAGTTTGGGCTAGTTATTTTGCCTTTGGTCAGGCTCTTTGGATACCACTATTCCCAGCTCTATTGGGTTTAATTTCTTCAAATGTACTAGTCATGGCTTATCAGCTTGCGATTCAGCAATCAGAACGCAAAGTACTGATGGGACTATTTTCACGCCACGTATCCAAAGAGTTAGTAGATATTATTTGGACAAATCGCGAACAATTTATGGAAGATGGTCGCATTACTGGGCAAGAAGTCTATGTGACTGTCTTATTCACAGATATGCGGAATTTTAGTACGGCTGCCGAAGCTCAAGCCCCTGGGGAGACGCTAACTTGGCTGAATAATTATTTGGGAACGATCGCTAACGAAGTGTTGGCTCACGGCGGCATGGTTGATAAATATATCGGCGATGCAGTGATGGCGGTGTTTGGTGTGCCAGTTCCTCATGCTAGTGAGACTGAACGCACCCGTGATGCTCAATGTGCTGTTGATGCAGCTTTAGCGATCGCGCATAAACTCTCCGAGATGAATAAGGTTTGGGTCGCGCAGGGTTTGCCGCCCGTAAGTACTGGAATTGGCATTAATACGGGCATTGTGATCGCTGGGAGTTTGGGTAGTTCTGAGCGTTTAGAATATTCAGTTTTAGGAGATACCGTTAATATTGCTGCAAGATTAGAAAGCTTTAATAAAGAAGTTGATGGTGGACCACATCACATTTTGATTAGTGAAGAAACGCATCAGCGCTTAGAAAATAATTTCCAAACCGAGTTTGTCGGCAAATATGCTCTCAAAGGCAAAAAACAAGAAACAGGAATTTACCGAGTGTTGGATGTCCAAAAGAAGCCTAATCAGCTTAGTCCCACAAGCACATTTGAAAATAAATAAAAAGCGGCGCTTAGCGCCGCTTTTTATTTATTTTTTAGTCAACTCTTTAACTGGTGATGTTGTAGTTGTAGACAAATCCGTTAGTGCTGGAGGCTTGTCAGTTGATTTAGCCTCAGATTTATTTTCTGAGATTACTTTTTTCTCAGAAGACTTATCTACAGACTTTGTTTCTTCAGTTTTGGCTGGGAAAAACTTGCGAGGATCAAAGTTGAAATTTTTGAATACATCTGTTGGAGCGGCAGTTGGCTTGAATGTATTTGGTTCCTTGCCTGGAGCTACTTCCTTGGATGGTTCAGATTTTGGTGTCACCAGAGTTGGATTTTTAGTAGCTTCTTTGGGGGCTTCCTGAGGAACTTTTTTAGAAGTTGTTGTTTGAGGAGATGATTTGGGCGCGATCGGTCTGCCTGGTATTGCAATAGGAGCATATTTGCTCTTAATTGGCGCAGGATTGATCTTGACTGGTTCTACAACAGGTATAGGCAGAGGTACAGTCTTAGCCTTGAGAGATTCAGGAGTAACCTTTACAGACTCAGTAACTGGTTTGCTTTTTACCTTGATGGGTGCAGGGGCAGTCTTTACAGGCTCAGCAGTTACAGGATTTACTTTCACTGGCGAAACTTTGGCTGGTTCTGGGACAGGAACTACCTTGGTCGTCACTGGAGCAGCCTTGATGGGTTCTACAGGAACCACCTTAGTCGGGACAGATTCAACCTTGACAGGCTCAGCTACTGGCGATGATTTTGTAGTAATTGGTGCGACTGGAACTACAGGAACTGGAACTACAGGAATTACAGATGATGCTTTATCAACAGGTTTAGATTCTTCTTTGGGTGCGTCTGCTGGAGTAGATGCAGGCGGAGCAACCTCAGTCTTTTGGGATTCGGTTGGTTTTTCCGCAGGAGTAGCGACAGGTGCGGCAGACTCTACAGGCGAAGGTACAACTTCAGGAGCAGGTGGCACATAGTCTGGGTTAACGATCGCATCAATATTGGCAATCTTTTCACCACGGACTAGACGCGCTAGGGTGTCAGTACCATTGGGTTGATAGTTAATGATATGGGCTGTGCTATTAAAGACATTCGCGATCGCATCTCCGTCTGGTTCTAGTAATTCTAGCTTCACCCAATTTTGTCCAGTTTTAAAGCCTTTGAGATAGATTGGCTCCCAGCGATCAAAGGTAAAACTTTGTCCATCAACGGTTGCGCGAACCTGCCAATCATCGATCGCCTCATCATCTTTGCCGAGCAAATGCAAAGGTGCATTTTGGAGATAAAAATCAAGCATGATTGGCTCAGCACCATAGGTTCCTATAGGACGGCTGTAGGTGAGCAAAGGTGTTTTTGCTTCGGGAGTATTTTCGCTAGTCTTGGTCAAGACATTAAACGTAGTCTGTGCGTATGCGCCTTGATTTTTGAAGCTTTCATGCCATGGACGCGAAGCAAAGGCGCGGATTGTATGGGTTCCTGCGCTGAGGTGATCAAATGTTGCGGTTTGATTAAGGTCGTAAATAGCTTTGTATTCTTGGTTGTCCAAAGTCACATGGATATGTGGTCCTAAGCCAAAATCAGCATTTTTGAAAATTGGCAAATTTTTGACATCAAACTTCACCGATACTTGGGTGTCGTTTAGAATTTCATCAGACTTAGGGCTAATGATACTGACCTGAGGTGCGTAGCGATCGAGCATTCGGCTAAGGCGTTGAATTTCCTTAGGTGGTGAAACCTCGGCGATGTTGGTACTAATTACAACTTTTTTGTCTGGGGATTTATTGACTGGCTTATTGTCACCACCGCAAGCTGTGAGGTAAAAGCACAGGGCGATCGCCATGACCAAACTGGATAACTTTTTCCAAGGGATATTTCGCCAATAAGATTTAACTCGCGAAGTCTTTGGCTTGTCTTCGGGTTGGTTAGAGTTTGCGATCGCGCTCATAAAAACTATGCTCAACTCACATTACACAGGCAAATATACCGAAAAATGAGCGCTTTGCTTGTAAAGAAACCTCATAATTTATAAAACAATTAACAAAAAGCAACCCTAGGGTTGCTTTTTGTTAATTGTTTTATGCTAAGAGTTGTATCCCCTGTTAATAGGAGCTGTTCTCGTAAATGCAAGTACGTCGCCAATCTAAAACCGCTATTAGCAAAGACTATGCGATCGCTGCCCTCACTGATGCGCCCCAAAATATCCTAGAAAAAATTGTCTGGCATAAAGAGCGTGAAGTTGCCCAGATGTATGCCAACGAGTCGCTAGATGCGGTGAAATCGAAACTTACGAGTGTCCAGCCCCCGCGAGATTTTTATGGCAGCTTACAAAATTCCCGCACTAAGCCCGCATTGATCGCTGAAGTTAAAAAAGCCTCGCCAAGCAAAGGTATATTTCGTGAAGATTTTGATCCGCAAGCGATCGCCCAAGCATACGAACGCGGCGGCGCGAGTTGCCTCTCAGTATTAACTGATCAAGAATTCTTTCAAGGTGGTTTTGAAAATTTGCAATTGGTACGCCAAGCCGTTGAGTTACCGTTACTTTGTAAAGAATTTATTATTGATCCCTATCAAATTTATCTGGGGCGATCGCATGGTGCGGATGCAGTTTTATTAATCGCGGCAATTCTTACTGATGCTGAATTAACTAAACTACAAGAATTAATCTATCAGTTGGGCATGGCGGCTCTAATAGAAGTGCATACTCAAGCAGAACTTGAGCGCGTTTTACAAATTCCTGAGGTGCGCTTAATCGGGATTAATAATCGCAATTTAGAAAATTTTGTAGTCGAGCTTGAGCAAACTAAAATTTTAATGGATAGACTAGATCCATTAACTAGAGATAAATATCTTTGGGTGAGCGAGTCTGGTATTTATACCCGTCAAGATCTAGATTTTGTACAAAGTTGTGGCGCAAGTGCTGTATTAGTAGGCGAGTCATTGATCAAACAAGAAAATATTGCAGAAGCAGTCACAAATTTGCTAGAAAAATAAATTTCCAATCTTAAGAGCTAGGAATTAATGGTCACAACATTAGCAATTTCTAAACATGTTAATAGTTTGCTAGAAGTAGAAACTAGATTCTTAGCACAGCAAGCTGTTAGCGATCGCTTTTTTAGTGGATGCTATGAAAATTTGCCAGAGTTAACGGAATTAGAAAAAGAACGCTGCGATCACCTTAATTGTCTCTATACAATCGCAATGCTAATGAATTTTTGACTGTACTTCAGATTCTTAAAAAAATCGCTCAGCTATTTCAGTAAAAATGAACCCGAATTTACAGTCAGTATTGCAAATATTACAAAGGTTTTTATTGCCAGTAGTTCGCATTCTGGTGCTTGCTTACATTGGCTTGGCGATCGCTTTATATTTCGGACAGTCAAACCTAGTCTATATGCCGAGTCGAGAGCTAACAGATACACCTGCAACCATTGGCTTAAAGTTTGAAGATATACAGATCACAACTAAAGATAATGTCAATTTAGATGCTTGGTTTGTGCCAGCCAAAGATAACGATCAAATTGGTAAAGGCGTTATTTTGTTTTGTCATGGCAATGGCGGCAATATTAGCAATCGCATCAGTTACTTACCGATATTTAAAGATTTGGGGCTTGCTACCTTCCTGTTTGATTATCGTGGCTACGGTAAGAGTGAGGGTAAACCCAGCGAAGAAGGAACCTATAACGATGTCGAAGCTGCGTGGCAATATCTCACTCAAGAGAAACAAATTTCACCTCAAAAAATTATTATCTACGGTGAATCATTAGGAGGTGCGATCGCATCTTACTTAGCTCAGAAAATCTCACAACAAGATCGTAAAAATTCAGCAGGTGGTTTGATTCTTGCTTCAACATTTACCTCGATAAGCGATCGCGCGTCTGAGCTTTATCCATTTTTACCAATTCGGTTTCTCTCGCGATTTTTCTACAACTCCATCGATCGCTTACCCAGCATCAAAATTCCTGTTTTAATTATTCATAGCACCGATGATGAAATCATTCCCTTTCATCATGGCGATCGCAATTTTCAAGCGGCTAATCAGCCCAAAAAACTAGTCAAACTACGCGGCGATCATAACGGTGGCTTTTTAGACTCTCTCGAAACCTATCGCAATGGGCTTAACGAATTTATCCAAAGTATATAATCGTGAACAGCGCGAACGAAAATTATCAATTACGAATTACGAATTGAGACCTCATTAATAATTCGTAATTATCAAGCACCAATTACCAATCACCAATTCAGGAATATCTGTGCTGTTAGGTTTCGATCCAGGAAAACAAAAATGTGGGCTTGCTGTCATGGGCTTAGATCGCAAGCTTCACTTTCAGGCTGTTATCCCCAGCAAAGATGCGATCGCTAAAGTTGGCAGATTATTAGATAGCTATCCCATTTCGCTGATGGTGATGGGCGATCAAACCGCCTCTAAGCAATGGAAAGCTGAACTACGGTCAACATTCCCAGATTTGCGAATCATCACCGTAGACGAGCGTTATAGCAGTGAAGAGGCTCGCCTACGATTTTGGGAAATTTATCCCGCTCAAGGCTTAATGAAATTAGTCCCGCTCGGAATGCGATCGCCTGATCGTCCTATCGATGACATTGTTGCCATTATCCTAATTGAACGTTATCTCAGTCGTCTAATTAGCTCATAAGTACTAAATTCCAGACCCGTAAAGTTGCGCCCCGCAGGGGCGCAACTTTACGGGTCTGGGTTTGTAATTAATTATGCCTAGCTACTTAGACAAGAAAATATCTTGCTTCACGAGATATTTTCTCTAAAAGTTTTGTCAAGCTTCGTAAAGTAACGTTAAGTAAGCTTGAAGCAGGGGTATATAGAAATGATATCTTTGCTCTTGATATCAAAAGCATATACGCAATTTGGGAGAACATCTCAATGTCAGAAGAAACAGCAGAAAAAGCAACCTTTACTGCACCTGCCCCTAAAGGCAAAACCCCTATCTGGGGTGGTAGCACAGGTGGTTTGCTCAACTCCGCTTTCACCGAAGAAAAGTACTTAATCTCTTGGAATAGCCCCAAAGAGCAAGTATTTGAAATGCCCACAGGCGGCGCTGCAACTATGGTCAGTGGCGACAACTTGCTTTACTTAGCTAAGAAAGAGCAAGCCCTTGCTTTGGGTACACAGTTGCGTAAATTTAAGATCACCAATTACAAAATTTGGCGCGAATTTCCTAATGGCGACCAAGTTTATCTACATCCTAGCGATGGTGTATTCCCTGAGAAGGTGAATGCTGGTCGTGTTGCCGCTAATAGCGTCAGCCGCAAGATTGGTGATAATCCTAATCCTATAAGCGTCAAGTTTACAGGTAAGGCAACTTACGATGTCTAGTTAGTAGCTTTGGCTATTAATATCGCTCTCATTTATTTTTATTTTCACAAAAGCTAATGCGATCTCCAGACTGCATTAGCTTTTGTATTTCATGACAGGTTTTGATCAAACGAACCACAATAAATTTTTGAAAGCGTTGCTTCGCAATGCTTTCAAAAATTTATTGGTTTGGGATTGAGTACAAAGCGCTGTGAGGCTCTATAAAAAAGGCAGGTGGCACTTGTGCCACTAGCATAATTAAAACCCCAAGGGCTGTAGCGCACATTGCGAGTATGCTTCAGCTCTTGGGGTTTTATATTTAGTTGCACAAGTGCCACCTATTTACTTTTGTAATTAGCCCAATAACTTTATCGAATCTACCTTCAGTGGGATAGCTTATTAAGAAATATAAAGTAATGTTAATTCAACAAAAGATTTTTAACGCTTAAAAATCAAAAACAAAGGAGATAACTGCAATGTCCGATTCTACAGAGCCTAAATTTGGTTTTAACAACTTCGCTGAAACTTGGAACGGTCGTCTTGCAATGCTAGGATTCGTTATCGGTTTGGCAACAGAATTAATTACTGGACAAGGCATTCTTACTCAAATTGGTTTGATGTAATTTTCTTACTGATCTACAAAAGTGTAACTGGTAAAGGTTGCATTTACGTATTTGATAAAATATCCAAAAAGAAAGCTGCGTTGAACGCAGCTTTCTTTTTGGATATTTTGCGGTATAAATTTATTCTACCTTTAGCGGTATAGCATATTAAGAAATATAAAGTAATATTAAAACAAGCAAAGATTATTAACATCTACTTAATAGTTAAACCACCAAGGAGATTACTGAAATGGAAAACACTACAGAGCCAAAATTCGGTTTCAACAACTTCGCTGAAACTTGGAACGGTCGCCTCGCAATGCTAGGTTTCGTTATTGGTTTGGCAACAGAACTAATCACTGGACAAGGCATTCTTACTCAAATTGGCTTGATGTAATTTTTCGTCTAAGCAAATAAAAAAGGGCGCTTCGCGCCCTTTTTTATTTGCTTAGATATATTAAAATCTTTTCAAAAAGTCCCACGATCGCATCTTCTCCATTGTCTCGAATGAAAATATCAAAATTTGGATGAGAATTTGCCTCAATCAGCCAGTAATTGTGTTGATCATCTAAAGCTATATCCAGACCGACATAAGTGATTGACATCTTCTGGAAAATTGGTTGGATAAATTCATTGATCGCTGAAATGGTTTCTTCTCTACTGATTTGTTTCGCGATCGCACCTTCCCAATGTAATGGACTAAGATTTCCTGTAAACGCTGCCTGCGAGATATCTTTGTCATACACAACTATTTGCTCTTGATTGAGACATACCGAGCGATATTCCTTAATGATATTGATTGGTTCTTGTACGAGAGCCACGTAGTCATAATTTTTGCTATTAACATTAAAAATCACATCTAAAGCATTACGGATCTGGAACAAATCAAAACACTTAAAGACATTATTCCCACCCGATCCCCGATTCCGCTTCACAATGACTGGCAACTCAAAGCTGTTTTCAATCTCCGCAATAATTTCATCGATAGTCGAATATTGTAAATACTCTTTATATTTCTGATCGCAATAGGGAGAGATAAAAGACAACGTGCGCGGCATTTTCACGACATCTCGAAATACTTGATAAAAATACTGCTTATCCTTAAAGATTTCCGCTATAGATTGCGGTATTAGAGGCGTTGAGAAGTTAGTGAAGTAATATTCGCGATCGCTGAGTTTAACCTTAACTAGATTCTGATTCGGATGCAAAATCTCATATGTAATAGATAGTTTTTTGCAAGCCTCAAGCAACATTTTGATATTTGTCAGCATAGTGTTCTTTAATCCTCTAAATAGCTATGTGCAGACATTAGAAATTGAATAGAATAATTATTCCTCACTCTAAAATCTCCTTAGTTCTTTCTAAATAAGGTGATAGTAATTTATTAATCTGAGAAACTAAAATTGATTCTTTACGATTTTCTAAATCTCTAAGAATGCGCTCTTTTAATCTATTCTCATTAAGATGATAAATTTTGAATTCATTTGTCAAATAGTTAAGGAGGTTTGCAAATGCTTCCTTACCACGAAAATATTGTTTGCCATCCTCTAACGATAAAGACTGAGGAGATTCAATCCAATTTTTCCAGTTATATTCTTCTAATACCTGATCAAAAATATCAGAGCAACCTGTGATTTTATTTTTAGATTGTTGAGATTTTTCATCTATTTGCGATATATACCATTTTCTTAAATCGTTTATACCTGTAATATCCTTGGGTGCTTCCAATTTAGGATATAACTTATCTGAATGTAGAAATCTAAATCTAATACATTCTATAAACTCTGTTTGAACCTGACTTTGAAAATACTGCAACAAAAAATTATTGATAAATTCTTCTGTGATCTGAGTTATGACTTGCTTTGCAGGTTTATTGTTTGACGACTTGATTGGTAGTTGATTTAGGAAAGATACAATTACATCTAGCTCATCAAGTAAAAAGTTTTCCCATTCATGTCGTTCCCAATAGATAATTTTTGCTTTTTTTCTTTCAATCAACAGATTATCTGCAAGGCTGTCGTCTGATGAATATTTACGGAAATCACGATCTGCAATCGCTAATACAGGAATCGCTTTATGAATAGAATTTTCTCTGCTTTTGACTTTGTTATATATCAATTTTGCGACTGTATTAAAATTGCTACTGCCACCAATTTCAATAAATTCATAATTTACTGTATTAATATCTGATGATAAAAGCCTACCAAACGACTCAACTTCGGGACTATTTGGTTCTCCTTCAACTAAGATATATAGAGTGTCATCTTTAATATTCATTATTAACTACTCTGACAAATTTCCAAGATGAATAATTTCTGAGTCATAGAAAAGACCAATCACATCCGGTGAATGAGTTGTAAAAATATATTGATTATTATCTGTATCGTCTCTCAATGCTCTAATTAATCTTTTTTGCCAAGTAGGATGCAAGTTAAGTTCAATTTCATCAATTAAAACAATTGAGTTTTTGGCTATTGCTGAAGTTAAACCGACTAAGATTCGTAAGATTTGATGCTCACCAGAACTCATTTGGTATAGATCATAATCAAATCCATTTTTTCTTAGAATAAGTGTATCCGAATCGGGACCAGACTCTAAACCAACTAATTCTGATGGATAGCAAATTTTATTAAATAAGCGTTTTACCCTTGCCCAATAGGACTCGCCATATTTTTCTTTATTCCATGTGTTATGCCGAGCGTAGTATACAAATAGCCATGAAAGTACATCATCATATTCAAAATCATCTTTTATATTTCCATGAAAGCTTTTAGATAATTGTAGTGTTCTTCTCTGATCTAAGTAACAGACCCCTCCAATTTTGTCATACATAATTGAACTAGATAAGCTTCTCCCAATAGCTTGATTGACTACCTCTCTTGCTCCTAAAACTTTTAAATTTTGGGATCTGTCATAAGAAATATCAACAAGATTTTTAGAGTTTTTGGAGGGGAATGACCAACTAGCTTTCAAGCTATCTTGTGTAAATATATAACTAGAAATTTTTGCCTTTTGTATAAAACCTCTAATTCTCATTAAAGTATAAACTTTAATAATTTCAGCAGATTCGTCTTCACTTAATGAATACTCAAATACCACCTTAGCTTGATTTCCACGACCTCTTACAATCTGTTGGGAAGATAAAATCAATCCCTCTCTTAATCGGTCTTTCCGTTTGTTCTCATCAATTTTTACAACTGTATCAATAGCAGCAGTTTTTACAACTGTATCAATAGCATCAAAGATAGAAGTTTTACCAGAACCATTAGGACCAACGATTAAAGTCATTAATCTTGGTCTTGATAATTCGTCCGTAAAATCTAATTCAAGATGTTTGATGGCTCGAAAATTTTCAATTTCTAACGAGTGTAGTTTCATGGTTAGACTTCTATCTTGACTTAAGAGATATCGTTAAGAATTACCGAGAGATTGTCTTAACTGAGCTTCAGCCGCTTCTAGTGCTTCGGGCAACTTACTGGCATCTTTTCCACCTGCTTGAGCAAGGTTGGGGCGACCGCCGCCACCGCCGCCGCAGATTTTGGCGATCGCACCGATAAACTTGCCAGCTTGCAAACCTTTAGCGATTACTTCTTTGCTGAAGGATGCAACAAGAGTTACCTTGCCATCATCAGTAAAGGAACCCAGTACAACTGCACTTTGCCCTAACTTAGCAGAGAGTTTTTCGGCGGCAGCTTTGAGCGCTTCGGCTTCAATATCAGGGATTTGGGCGATGAGAATCTTGAATTCTCCAACAGGTTCTGCTTCAACGAGAAGGCTCTCGGCTTTGACCA
>JANNDZ010000490.1:0-1684 GCA_031378395.1 Pseudanabaena sp. OTE_75_metabat_487_sub | reverse complement strand
TGGATGGAAATGTAGTTATCAAAATTGCATGTAGCGCCTTCTTTCATCGCGATACTTTGAAAGAGGCTTTAGAAGCTGCTAACGAGCACACTGGTAAATTTCCTACCAACGTGTTCAAGGTTGAGAAAGTAACGGTAGAAGAGACATTCTTTCAATCACTACCGCATACAGCAGGTCGTTTGGGACTAGGTACAGTAGACAGAAGGCTAGATACTAATTCAACTTGTTTTCCTTCTTATTTACCATTAGGGGCGACGGTATCGATCGCCAAGAAGGGATTTGAGATGCGGGCTAAATACGATCGTGTTCCGGTCTATTTAGATATCGAGAAATTCAAGGGACATATCCTCTTCTACGGAAAAACAAGAGATGCCTCGAAAACTGTCGGTAATGCTACTTTTATTGCATCGGCAATGAGTCTGGGTCGTTATGTCACTATTCTAGACATTCCCCAAAATGGTCAAGCAGCTAGCTTCCCTAATTTCACGAGGTTAAACGATGGAGATTATTTTGATATTTTTAGCGGAGCTTGCTATTACAACTTTTTTGAAACACCAAATATACCCGCAGATGCTCCAGCAGGGCTACGTTCAGAAATAATCAAAGATAACATCGATAATATTCGGCAGGTGCTGATAGCAGCTACCCTGGGTGCTGAATTGGAAAATCCTGATTACAGTACTTCTGCTATCGATGCGATGCTTACTCAGTTAATTGGGTCATTCTTTGAGGCCAGAGAGATTCAAAATCGCTATCGCAACGCTAAAAAAGAAGGGATCAACTCCGATGCTTGGAAAGAAATGCCGACGGTCAAAGATTTTATTAAATTCTGCTCGATCGAACGGCTTGATATGCAAGGCAGATCAATTGACGACAATAAAAATCTAGGATTTATCAAGTCACAACTAACAGCTTGGTTCACATCTCACAACTGCAAAGCACCATCGTTAGCTCAGCCCAGTACGTTTACTACCACTAATAAGTTATTAACTATTGCCCTGCGTAACTTTGGTAGCAATGACGAAGCGGCTGTCTTTGGGCTAGTTGCTCAGGGCTTGGCTTATCGCCGAGGTGTGCAGTTCATGAAAGCGGGGAGCTACATCTTTAATGATGAAAACTCGATCGCTCTCAAGCACAAAAGTTTGGCTCAAGGGCTAGGAGGACTGTTTGCCAATAGTTTGAAAGCAAATATCATTGTGGCTTGCGCGATGCAGTCGCCTAAGACCATCACGGATTCTCACGCTGGGGATTTAATCAACTCCAACACTACCTATCGGATGCTGGGTAAAATTGCCCCCGGCACTGAAGAAGCATATGCCAAGCATTTAGGCTTGCCACTGAGCATGGTTGCTAAATGTGCTACCCAAGAATTCGCTATCAACAAAGAAGGAGGTTACGCATCATATCTCTTTAGTCAAGATGGTCATAACACCTATGTTGAGATCGAGCCACAAAAGCTGCTACTCAATATTATGAAAAACAATCAAGACGAAAGAGAGGCAATCGAAGCATTACTAAATCAATGCGACTCTCAAGCAGAAGTGTTTCGAGCCTTGCAGTCTGCTTAATTCACCCAAAATAATCTATTCAGGAGAAAGTAAATCATGGCTTTTCTTAAATCCAAGTTATTCATCGTTACAGCAATCAGCACTACTGTTGTTGGTATAGCTGGGGTGGCAACGGC
>JANNDZ010000791.1:0-2054 GCA_031378395.1 Pseudanabaena sp. OTE_75_metabat_487_sub | reverse complement strand
GTCGTATTGGGGCATCGCTCTTCCGATGCCTCGATCGCGGCGGGGAGCATTTATCAGGAACGCAAATTGCCAGCAATTACAGGTACGGCAAATAATCCTAAAGTTACCACCGATCGTCCATACTATTTTCGGATTATTTATACCAATCCTGACTTGGCAAAAACACTGTCACTCTACGCGCAGCAGGTATTGCAGTTCAAAACGGCAAGTGTAATTTATGACAAAGCCAGCAAAAATGAACTTGCCCAATCTGAAGTAATTAAATCTGCCTTTGAAGCCAATGGTAATGGCAAAATTCAAAAAACTTGGGCGATTGACTCTGCTCCAGCAAATCGGAAAGCTTCAGTGCAGCAAATCGTCAATGAAATTGCCGCCGAGCCTGAGGCAGGAATTTTGTTCTTAACTTTGGGTAAAGAGGATGTTGCCGAAGATCTTTTAGTGGCGCTGAAACAAAAGGGGCTAAAAAATAGCATTTTAGGTGAGCAAGCTTTAGCAAGAGAGTCTTTTGCAAAGCGTTTTGAGAAATACGATGAAGAAAAGAAAAGTGCAGGTTTCTTTACTGATGGCATGTATGTGCCAGCGCCAATCTTATTTGATAGTGCTGGAGCAGATGCCCAAGATTTTCTTACTGCTTATCAAAAAGCCTATAACAAGACTCCTTCCTATTTAGGAGCTAAGTTTTATGAGGCAGCGATCGCGGCAGTCGATGCAATTCGTAAGGCTAATCCCAAATTAACGACAGCAAGTTTAGAAAGCGATCGCGAACAGGTGCGAGATGCTTTGGCAAAACTAAATAATCGCAAGGTGGGAATTCGTGGCTTAACGGGTTTGCTCTATTTTAATAGCGATCAACCTGTACGCCTTGCTCAATTTCAAAATTACAAACTGATCTCCGCATCCCAGCAATTTACACCAATTCCTAATCCTGAACGACTCAATTTACCGAAAGAGCTCCAAGCAGGAAGCATTGTCCAGTCGGGCGATCAATATTTTTGGCGGCAGCGGGTAGTTTACGCAGGCATGGATATCAATAAGCTAAATCGGATTGATAAATCCACATTTACCGCCGATTTTTATGTGTGGTTCCGCTATAGCGGCAGTGATGAACCTACGGAGATTCAGTTTCCTGATGCGGTCACAAATAGCGTCAACCCCACCGCTCCAGTATTTGATGGCAAATCCCCAATTAAGGCTCAGGTAGTCAATGGCTTAAACTATCGTCTCTATCGGGTTCGTGGTGAATTCCGTAATGCTTTCGATTTTCGAGATTATCCATTTGATTCACAAAGATTAAATCTGCGCTTTGATAATCCTACTTTATCTACAGAGCGGCTGATTTATGCGATCGATAAGGTTGGCTTAAAACTACCAAGACCCGAAGCCGAAGAACGCAAACCATTTCAAGGGCTGCAACTATGGAATTTCAAAGATATCACCTATTTCCAAGACTCATCGCGCAGTACATCCACTCAAGGTGATCCTGATTTATTTCAGTCAAATGTGCAGGTCGAATACCCTGGATTAAGCATACGCATGACCTTTCAGCGCAAAACCTTAGTATTTCTATCTAAAAATGGACTACCACTGATTTTGCTGTCAGGTTTAACCTATTGCTGCTTATTCTTTCCCTATACGATGTTTGTGCCCCGCACAATGGCTCCTGCATCGGCATTACTATCAGGAATTGTGTTGTTGTTATCTTTTAACAATCAACTTCCTGAAGTTGGCTATACCGTGGCGATGGAATATGTTTTTTATGTCTATTTCTGTCTGTGTTTACTACCCATTATCGTCACAGCGATCGGGACTAAGCTAGATAAAGAGGGACATAAAAAAGCCTTTAGATATTTAAATATTGCATCGTGGATTCTCTATCCATTAATTGTGATTGTCACATTTGCCACCTTTTTAATTAATTATGGCGATCGCTTAGTTTAAAAGCCAATAGAAGCGTTACTTCAGGCTGCTTCTCTGTCTATGTTTTAGGGTTTAGATCCCCCTCAGACCCCCTTATAAAGGGAGAAGAATTAATCAAATCCCCCTTTATAAGGGGG
>JANNDZ010000784.1:0-3800 GCA_031378395.1 Pseudanabaena sp. OTE_75_metabat_487_sub | reverse complement strand
AAAATCGTAGAGGCAATTCATGAATTGCCTCTACGATTTTTCGCGACTAAGAATTTGGTGGATGACTAAAGCTGTCCATTCAATATCAGCTTCATTGTTGGATTTGCCTAGGGTGAGGCGGATGCTATTTCGAGCTTCTGTTTGCGAATATCCCATTTCTAACAGGATCGAACTTGGCTCGATCGCACCGCTACTACATGCCGAACCAGAGCTAATGGCGATACCAGCGAAATTCATTTCGCGGACAAGATGGCGACCATCAATATGTTGGTGATAAAAACTAAGGTGGTGAGGTAATCTGCCGTCTCCCATCAGCCCTGTGGGAATAAGTTCGGGAATATCTACAAGCAATGTGTATAGGCGATCACGCAACTTAGCTAAACGTAGAGATTCTAACGGTAGTTCCTTTTCGGCTAGCTCGGCGGCTAAACCTAAACCTGCGATCGCGGCGACGGCCTGAGTTCCTGAACGGTAGCCACGTTCTTGTCCACCGCCTTGAATTAACGGGACTAGCGATCGCTTCTTAGTTGTTAGTGAATTGATATACAGCGCCCCGATTCCTTGAGCTCCATAAAACTTATGTGCCGAAAGGGACAGCAAATCAATTGGCATAGCTTGCACATCAATAGGCATCTTGCCTATTGCTTGCACCGCATCGGTGTGAAATAGCACATCAGCATTACGACAAATTTGACCTAGTTTCTCAATCGGTTGCACCGTTCCCACTTCATTTTGGGCAGTGATGATCGATACAAGGACGGTATTAGGACGTAGCGATCGGGCGAGATCATTTGGTTCAACAAGTCCTTGACGATTAACAGGTAATCGCGTAATTTCCCAGCCATGTTGTTCTAGATAATTGGCTGGTAAGCGCACTGCCGAATGCTCAACTGAGGAAACAATCATATGCTGTGGCGTGCGATATTGCCTTGCAATTCCCATAATCGCCATATTGTCTGACTCTGTGCCGCCAGACGTGAAAATAATTCCTTCAGGATCTGCATTAATCAAACTTGCTACTTGCAAGCGCGATCGCTCGATCATCATGGTTGCACGTTCGCCCCACCAATGCAGGCTAGAAGGATTGCCCCATTGCGATCGCAGCACATCCGCCATCAAGTCGATGACTTCTGGTCTGGTAGGAGTTGTTGCGCCATGATCTAGGTATATTTGCATAAAACAATTTTATAACAATTGCAAACCCAAAGAATAAAGGAGCGCTTTGCACTCCTTTATTCTTTGGGTAAATGTGAACAAAAATTAAGAAAGGGCAAACAGAGCACATGCATTGTTTGTAGTTTGGGTTGCCAATGTTTCTAAATCAACATCTCGCAACTTCGCTACACTCTCAGCTACATGTAGCACATAGGCAGGTTCGTTGCGCTTGCCACGCTTTGGTACTGGCGCAAGAAATGGACAGTCTGTCTCCACTAAAATGCGATCGCTGGGCACAATTTTGGCGGACTCATGTAAATCATGAGCATTCTTAAAAGTGACCACACCACTAAAGCTGATATACATCCCCAAATCCACAAACCATTGTGTTTCCTCAGGATTGCCTGCCCAGCAATGCATCACGCCGCGAACTGGCTCTTGCGGTGACTCTGCATTGATTTCTTGCAAGACTTGACGAGTCGCAGCCGAGGCTTCACGAGAATGAATAATCACGGGCAAATTTAGCGATCGCGCAGTTCGCAGTTGTGATTTAAAAGCCTCAATTTGAGCAATTTTATGATCAGATTTAAAAAAATCTAAACCCGTTTCCCCAATCGCTACGACACGTTGATCGCTAATTGCTAGAGACTTGATGCGATCGCCAATTTCAGGATTCCAACCTGTCGTATTTAAGGTTTTGTCTAGAGGATGTAAACCAACCGCAAAACTCACTTCAGGAAATTGATCGGCGATCGCTTGAATTTGCGTAAATTCATCGGGACTAACACAAGAATGCACTAACCTCGTTACCCCATTACTTAGCCAGCGATCGCGAACTGCCTCTAGATCAGATTGAAAGTCCTTGAAGTTAATATGTACATGTGTGTCTACTAGTTGCATAAAAAGAAAACCTAGAAATCAGAATCATATCGAAACTTACTATTCATAAAAACAGCGAGAAAATCAAACACTCCCCCACAAAGCAGTATTAATCTTCTCGCTCAAATTTTCTGAACAAATCATCTGTATAGTCAAGACCTAAATAAAACTCATCGCCTAAAATTTTATTTTTGACAATTAACTTCAAATCTTTGTCTTATCTAACAGAGATTTAATATGTGTATTTGCTTACTCTGCCTTATCTTCCGATTGCTCATTGCTCAACTGGATGAGATGAATATGCTTGTATCCAAGCTTAATTTCAAACTCGTCACCTTCATTCAAACCCATTGATCTTGTATAGGTAGAACCAATCACGATTTGCCCATTTTTATGAACGCTAACTCGAAACGTAGGTTCGCGACCGCGTCCATCTTTATTCTGTTCAGGATTAATTGCAAATCCTCTCGCAGCAAGCACTGCTTCATAAAACTCTGTCAAATTAACGCGATCTACTCCATCTTTCCCACGAGTGAAATACCCACATTTTTTAGCTTGCTCACGCTTGGGCAAGTTATTTAGCTCTTTTGCTTTTTGAAGAAGCGCTTTTCCTGTTAAAGGAGAAGTTACAGTGTCTATCATAGGATTATCAGAAATTTCAAGATTTCAAAATTGAAAATTTCTCTCTAAAAGTAGAAGAAAAATTTGCAAACCTTTGGATTTTAACCCACGTAGAATTGCATTCTTATTCTCGTACATTTTTTAACATATTGAACAAAATATTCGCTGAAATTTTCAAATATTCTTTAATTTTTCTATTGAATTCAAAAAAATATACATAACAATGTCAGGGCGTTGAGGTGAATATATGGAAATACGAAATAAATGTCTATAAGATTTAACTAAACAACTAGTCCAAAAGTTTTAACAATAGCCAGATAGATATTTTTAAATTAATTGTCACTTAACTCTGACCAAACATTATTTTGTCTAATCTCAGGCATTCTTATATTTAAAAATAACCAATATGAGAATAGCCTTAATCGCCATTTATTAAAATTTCATACTAATTAAAGCCATATTTCTTCACCCATATAGGTGATTTATTGATTTTAAGATCTATGAAATGCCATAAATTTCCATAAGTTAGTTGTGAGTTTTTCGATTTGTGAACAGAAGCCGCATTGTACTAAAGTTCAATAGTTCAAAATGTGTATCAAATGTTTCTAATGTTTCCAAATAAAATAGATTTTGGATTTATTGTGATTAGTCAGTATTAACTGACTAAATTAAGTAGATAAGCTCAATTAAATATAAAATCCCAAAATCTGCATCGTCTGGTGCGCAGGCGGTGCAGATTTTGGCTCTGGGTTTTTAATTATGCTGTGGTATGTTTCGTCATATAGCAACCCTAAATGGTTTGTGAAATCGCATCCCTAAGGGATGCGATTTCACAAACCCAAAAATCTACAAATGATTTGGGTATGTTATATATTCTGGCTTTAAGCATTAATTTGGTCATTAGTTTTGTCATTAGTTTGGGATAGGGCTTGGCTTATGCTAAGTTGTTACCCCAAACGCTAAAAGCATTTGCAATATTTTTTGATGGAGTAAGGGTATGAGCGCACAGGATCGAGTCCCCGTAGGTATTATTGGCGCTTCGGGTTATGGTGGCATTCAATTGGTCAGACTGCTCCTAGAGCATCCATTGGTGAACATTACTTACATGGGTGGGAGTGGCTCTGTAGGACAGAATTTTGCCGATC
>JANNDZ010000764.1:0-3650 GCA_031378395.1 Pseudanabaena sp. OTE_75_metabat_487_sub | reverse complement strand
GCTGAAATAGAAAATCAGATTCAAAGAATGACATGTTTAGAGGTTAATGGTAAACAATTAGACCTTGGCAAATGGTTTGTCGATATTTTGTACGTACCAACATTAAAATTGGAATGATTTTTTGTCTGGAAGTCCCTTAAGTAACGCTTCACAGTTGCATCTATGGCATCCAAAATACTCACAACATTTGGACGTGATACTATTAGCAGTCGAGAAAGAACTGTATCCAGAACTGTTGAATTTGCAGACGCAAGAGGAACGAGAGCCTTAATCAGTCTTACCCGCTCTTCGTCTGATAGATCGCTTTTGACTAGGATCTCAGCGGAAAGGCGACCAGTTAGCAAATTCACAAATCCTGGATCTGGAATATTTACCCAGGTTCCTATGGGTAATGGTGTATCAATTTCCCAATCCCGACCAGAGTTGAATCTTTGTAATTCCACCACAGATTTTTGATAGATCTGAGCGATTTCTTTTAGCGTCTTTGCCTCTCTTAACCATTGTGGTAGAGGCAGCTTGTTCAATCCTTGCGTTGTTCGCTTTGAATAGTCTTCACCAACACAATGTAATGAAGAAAACTGAGGACTGGCTGAATTTTTGCATAATTCCTCGACAGTTTTAGCAATATTAGAGTTGTCAGGCCATTTCCACCAACGATACCGAATTGCGTTGTAGCGGATTGTAGACTTAGCACAGAATCGAGCATCCTGAATGTTGTGAGATGCTACCTTTGCCCTGCCAAGGCACTCATCGATATCTGAGTGGTATGCTCTTCGGCAGATATAAATTGACTCTGCTAGCATAAAAAAAGCAGGAGCTTGAAAACCAGCAAAACCTGTTAGTCTTGAATCCATTGCCAGATCGAGCAGTTCGGCCCATGTCTTAGAATTTTGCAAAATTTCAGCGTAAATCTGGGAAAGAGTCGCCAGTTGGCGCTTATAAGTTCCTAAGGAATCGCGATCATCCGAATTCTTTAATAGAGTAGCCGCGAGATCGGCAGGATTTGTATTCAAAATAGTTCTCCTTTAAGGTTGTTTTAGGATTTCAAATAAGAATTTTCTGAAAGATTTACTCCTCCTCCTCATATGGATCGCAGTTTAAAGAGCCTTCATGAAATTGTGCGATCGCCTGCTGAATAGGTTGTATGTA
Source organism: Pseudanabaena sp. OTE_75_metabat_487_sub (assembly GCA_031378395.1). GTDB lineage: Bacteria > Cyanobacteriota > Cyanobacteriia > Pseudanabaenales > Pseudanabaenaceae > Pseudanabaena. Next base: position 2,501 of record JANNDZ010000764.1, on the reverse strand, counting down.
AGTCTTCAATTGTTTAGTAGCTGCAAGGTTACCTGATACGGCCTGCAATCCTAACAGCGTTAGTGACAACCCATCACGAAATTCATAATTAGCACCTGTTGCTGCTGCTGCCACAATCTTAGGCAAGATCTGCAGTACCCATTCTTGTTCCGGGTGGTTCAGAATCGCATTAAGTAAAACCATTAATGAACGATTACGATATTCTCGATAGGCGTATGCTGAGTGAATCTCAATATACTGCTGTAAGTATTGGTTCCCTTCTGGGGGAAAGGCTACAGCATACGCAACCAATAGAGGACCATCTTGTTCCGATACATAAAAGGGCACTTCATCATTAGGCTCAATCAATAAACTAGGACTGAATAGTGGATTAATGCCTGCACCAATCAGTAACTCATCGTCTTCTACACCACCCATTCTCATTAAGATAGCCTCAATTATATTTGAAGCAGTAACATCAGGTAGAGGAAGTAAATCAAGAACTGTTTTATCCTCAAGATATGCATTCAAGCGTTTTAAGAGGGTGGGGAGAGGTTCTTCCTTTGACAGATTTGAGGCAACGCGATCTCGTAACTGCTTAGCTTTATCAGGATTTTGCTGAGCAGCTAACCAGGCAATCATCAGGGCTGCTACCTGATACCATTCCGGTTCCATAGCAAACAAATTCAGGCGCTGCTCTGCTGCTTCAATGTTTCCTTGCCGTGCCAACTCAAAGATTGGCTCTGGACTAAGCCACGTTTTTTGAAAAGCGATCGATGCTAAAGCCATTTCAATCACTAGGGGAACAGCCAGCGGGTCGGGATCAATCGAAGCAGTACGCAAGGCTAGTTCTACATCATGTTGCAGAGCAGCTAAATCTTGCAATTTAGCTTGATGAACATGCTGAAACTTGAGATTGGTGACTAACTCGACCAACGATTTTGTATGTTGGTGTTGCAATGATAAGCTGCTAATTTTCGCGATTTCTGCGAGATGAGTAGCTAGGTACCTTAGCCCATAAGGGTCAATCTTCTCAAGCTGCACCTCGTTCCAAGTCCTATTCTCAGGACGGTAGTATTCTAGGAGCCGCTGATGTTGCTCTTGCCCAGACAGAAAGTAGCGATTATTTAACTTCTTTTTACGAATGACTAACTGCCGTTTAACCAGAAAATCCGTCACCGACTGGTGGTAAAGCTTATATAGAGTCTCTTCGTCCTCTGATTCAACCTCATCCAGAAATTGCTGCAAGTCAGTCAAACAATCCCAAACCACCGAATCCTCTAGTTGCGTAAATGCCCGAATCTGGTTCTCAGTCAAACTTTCCTGTGCTGCCAATAGCACTCCCATTACGGGCGCATAGACCTTTGACCAATCTTTTTTCCCCTGTTCCACTACGCGTCCTAAAGAGCTGTAATACAACTCGTTCAAACCCTGCGGCAACCCGTCTAAGTTGGCGAAACTTTGTTGCCCTAAAGCCACCGCTTCCAATAAAAAGCGAACATATAAGAAATTCCCTTCTGATTGCTTGATTAGCTTAGTAGTCAAAGTTTTCTGATCTAGGGATTCTATCTGTAAAGAATTTAGTAGCTTCTCCTCTCGTCTAAATTGCTTGTCAATATACTCCTGAATATCTTGTTCGTTTCTTTTTAAGTTCTCTGGTGATGAAATAAAGAGTTCTTCATAAGCGATATTGATGAATTTATCTTTTACCTTGCCTTCATTTCGACTTGTCAAGATCAACCGAACCTCAGTATCCTCAGACAATTTTGAGAGTAAGTTAACAATTGTGTTTTGAATATCCTTGTCATGAGTTAATGCTTCATCCAAACTGTCAACCAAGATGGTTACAGGTTGGCTAAATCCCTCTCCTCGAATTTGCCGTAGCGGATTCACCACTACCTGATCAAAAGCATCTTGGCCTGACAAACCCTGAATACTCAAATTCTGAACAACTACAGCTTGAATTGTGCTGTTTTCAGCACTTCCAACGGTAATGCTCGCATTGATATTGACTGTCTTTTCCTCAATATCTTTGAGCGCCAGGGCAAACTCAGGAATACTTTGTGCCAGTTGCATCGCAAGGGTGCGAGAAAACTCTAAGGGAGATGTCCAGGTACTTTCTCGCGCCGAACAAAAGAAAACTGCATGGAGAAACCCTGCATAAATTTCAGAATAGTCTTTTGTCTTAGAACAATTTTCTGTTCCTTGCGCAAATTGAGCTAAACGAGCCGCGATCGCTGTCTTGCCACCCCCTGGTTCACTCGTTAGCAAAAAGAAACGATCGCCATTAGAATCAGCCAACCAATTCTGAATTGCTTCAAACACCCACCCACGCCCAGTGAAGTTGAGCGTGCGATCGGCAATATAGTTTGAGAAATCGATTCCTAGTTTTGGGTTAAGAAATGGCATGGCTAGTTTCAATTAGAAAGTTTGTATACGTCAGGCAAGACAATGGGCGATCGCCGTTGCGATACTCCCTGCTCACGGCTTGACAAAATGTGGCGTAATACTAATTAAAACAT
>JANNDZ010000757.1:0-4330 GCA_031378395.1 Pseudanabaena sp. OTE_75_metabat_487_sub | reverse complement strand
TGCTCTCACCACTTTGTGCCAATTGTTGGTCAGGCAAGCCGAACGGACAGTAATTGGGCCAAGAGTATAGATTTCGTCAAGTTCTTTAGCATTAGGAAAATCTGTAACCTTAGGCATGGGATGATAACGACCTTTGAACACTTCATCCACATACATCTTGGCTACTCGACGTGCCGTTTCTTTGGTGTTGTGATCATTCGCGGTATCAATAATCAAAGAGTCAAAAACTCCTTGCAGTTTTCCTTCGATTTCTTTTTTTAGCTCTTCGCGTTCAATATCGCTAATGTGATGGGCGATCGTGTCATTGGCAAAGAAAGGATCTCCAGCTGCGATCACGCGATCGCGAATTATTTGTGAAATCGCTTTTCTAGTGGGTAGAGATTCGATGACTTTGGCGAGCTTTGAATCGTTCTCAGAAGAGTTGCTGACAGGGCGAGAAATACTGATCGTCATATTGTGATACTTACTAGATATCTAGTGAATTAAATTAAAACTGAGGAATCCGAAAGAATGCCGAAAACACAGTAATTAAACATCAAAATTTCGTGTTTGAGCTAAGCGAACTAAACCATCATAAGAAGATGTTTAACTAGCAATTCAAACTTTAAAATTTAATATATATTTTCCTATATTTACAGATCGCTGGGAGTTATTTCTTCTCTCAATAGATTGAAATTTTTTTATCGCGATTTGATTTTCATTCACAATTCTAGACTATTCCTTTGTTGCTTAGGCGCTTTGGGGTTAAGTTTCAGTTAATTCCATCCATAAGATAGAGATGTGAACATCCCAGAAAGTGAAGGCGGCGTACCGCGCCGCCTTCACTTTCTAAAAAGCTTCTCCGTTAGGCATGATCACATAGTCATTGATCATCGCATCGGCGGGAAGATTGACCAAAGTCATAATTGCATCGGCGACAGTCGCTGGGCTTAACATGGCTGCACGATTAAAACTTGGTGGCACTTTATCGCCGAGGGTATCCCATAGTGGCGTATCCACAGAACCAGGACAGATTGACATGACTTTGATGCCGTGCGGCTGCTCTTCTAACATGACCGCCTGAGTTAAGCCTAAGAGCGCAAATTTACTAGCACAATATGCGCCCCAATTGGGAAAACCTTGCTTAGCAGCGATCGAGGCGACGTTAATTACCTTGCCGCTTTTTTGCGATCGCATGGTTGGCAACGTTGCTTGTAAACACTGAAATATACTGGTTAGGTTGAGATCAAACAACTTTTGCCATTCAGTCAGGGGCATATCGATCAATTCGCCGATATAAGCCATACCAGCGTTGTTAATTAAAATATCCACGCCGCCCATATCCGCAACAATTGTTTGAATCTTTGCCGAGACTTGAGAGATATCACCAAGGTCAATTGCATAGCCTTTAGCATTGCTACCTGCGGGTAATTCGTGGAGAATGCGATCGGGATTACGGCTAACCAGACTCACCTGTGCGCCCGATTCTAATAGTCGCAATGCTACTTCTTTGCCAATACCGCTACTTGCTCCAGTAACGATCGCTCTCTTGCCTGCTAATTTACCTGATACTGTATCTGTCATGATTTAACTTGTTTTCCTTTAGTCTATGTCAAAAGTCTATGTCAAAAAAAGTAGGACGGAGCTTTTGGTGGCTATGGCTGATTGCAAATGTTATTGGCAATATGCTGTTATCTAGCTTTGTTTGGGAAGACCCTTACGATCTGCGATCGCGTATTTTTCTCAATGAAATACTGCATGGAGTGGGGATTTCGATCGCCCAGTCTTTAGTGCTGCGCGATCGCTTTGCTAAGGAAGGCTGGTGGTTGCCGCTAACTCTATGGGGGTGGATCTTGGGGTTAGCGATTGTATTTTTTCTGCCAAACCTGTCACTACGTTCTCATGCGCAAAACATGCCATCACTATCAATTTTACTGATTGATTTTGCAATTATTGGGACTATTGTCGGTATTTGCCAATGGCAATTACTCAAATCGTTTCGCGCTGGGGGGATGTGGCTACTTGCTAGCCCGATCTCCCTATCACTGAGTACTTTGGGTCTATATCTCGGTTATATGGCGAAATCCACAATATTGGCTAGTGCCTTGCAAGGGGCGATCTATGGCGCAATTACAGGATTCACTGCCATCAAAGTTCTGCGATCGCCCAAAGTTAGGAAATAAAAGTGCCGCTTTTATTGTTTTGGTGCAGATTCCACAAAACGTAAATCTCTTTTTAAGAATGTTTTTTCGCCTGTATCGGTATCCACTGTTGCCCTAATTAAGCTAGTGCGAATTACTAATAGTTTTGCCATGTAATAAGGACTATCGGGTTCAAGAATCAATACGCGATCGCCGACTTGCAAAGGTCTAATTGTGGGAGTTGGTAGAACTCGCTCAAATGATTTGCGATCGCTTGTTTCTGGATTTGCAGCAACATTGCTTTGATGATCTTTGATTAAGCTGTCTACATATTGCCTGAGCTTTTTTTCTAAATTAGCTTCGAGGATCTCGAAACGATCTTTTTCTGTTTTTTGGTCATCAGTCTGATTTAAAACTTGTCGTAATCCCTCTACTACTAGCTCGGTTTCAGTTTTGCCAGTTATTTTGACTTGTTTTAGCAAAGCTGTATAAAGTTCACTAGACAGCTCGATCATTATTTGGTGATTAGGGCTTTGAAGTTTAGACAGTTCCATGGTGAGTATTCTTGATAAGATTATGTTTGGCTGTGAAACAAGTACTATGCTCCAGTCTAAATCCCAAATCAAAAGGTAATACAGGAAATTCTATGTCTGTCGAAGTTGGTCAAAAAGCTCCAGATTTTACTTTACCTAGCGATCGCGGTGATATTACACTCAGTCGCTACCAAGGCAAAACAAACGTCGTACTAGCATTTTACCCAGGGGATTTTTCGCCTCTTTGTACTAATGAAATGCAGTGTTTTGCAGATGATTGGACAAAGTTTCGTGAAGCTGGAGCAGAGATTTTAGGTATTAGTACTGACCCAATCGAAAAACATATTGCTTTTTCCAAAAAGTTGGGCTTACAGTTTCCCCTGCTCAGCGATCGCAACCAAGATGTTTGCAAAAAATATGGGGTTGCAGGTTTGTTTGGTAGTAAACGCGCCTACTGCATTATCGATATTCACGGCATCGTCCGTTACAAGCATATTGAATTTTTGCCAGTTTTCAAACGCGAAGATTCAGAACTCTTGGTTGTATTGCGAAGTCTCAAATCATAAAAAGCAGATGGAGTGCAAAGCACTCCATCTGCTTTTTATAAAGCTCTTTGTTTCAAGATGAATTCAGCGATCGCTAAATCCTGTTGAGTGGTGACTTTGAGATTAGTTTCTTCTCCCATCACAATCTGAACTGCCAAGCCTACTTTTTCTAATAAAGCCGCGTCATCGGTAACTTCCCATCCTAGCTCTATTGCCGTGAGATGAGCATTTTTGATCACTTCTAATTGGAAACCTTGGGGAGTTTGAGCAGCCCAGAGATGATCGCGGTTGGGGGTATCGACAATGGTTAGACCATCAACGATTTTAATCGTATCTTTGACGGGAACAGCCGCAATGAAACCTTGCATCTTTTGCAAAGCTTCATCACAGCGATCAAATAATTCAGGTGTGGCTAGGCATCTTGCACCATCATGAATTAAAACGCGATCGCAGTCTGTTGGCAAAGCTTTTAAGCCATTAAATACCGAAGCTTGACGGGTTGCGCCGCCTTGAATTAGTCGAATTGGTTTAAGTTGACTAATCTCATTAAAAATCTTTTGAAATTCTGGATAATCATGGGGTTGTCCCATGACACCAATCCAAGCGATCTCGTCAGAAGCGATCGCAGCTTCTAGAGTCCATTGCAAAATTGGTTTGCCTAGCAGTGGTAGCAGCAATTTATTGCGATCGGCTCCCATGCGTTTGCCGCTACCTGCCGCAGGAATTAATAAATGACAGGTCATAGGTTAATCGGCAAGATGCCACCAACCAAAGGCGGGGCCAATAAACCGAATTATCACCCAAATGACTACCATTGCCCCAATGCCATACCAAGCCGCTTGGGTAGAAACTTTCACAAATGTGTCTGCCTTGTCTTTGGTTAAAAAAGGTATCCAAGATGCGATCGGCTCTGAGCTTCCATACTTTTCACCCATGACTTCCTTACGGCGCTTTGACTCGCCCATAGCTAATGCTCCTTCTAACTAAATAATTTATCCCATGATATCAGTTCAGTTTCTTATGTTTATCAGCGGGTATATTAAGACAAATCACAATTGAAAATGAGATAACATTTTTAGAGATAATAAATTTTAAAATAAGGAGGAATCTTTATGACTGGCGCTGAAGTTCT
>JANNDZ010000753.1:0-2832 GCA_031378395.1 Pseudanabaena sp. OTE_75_metabat_487_sub | reverse complement strand
GCTCTTGCGCAGCATCGGATAATTGGCTCAGATCGTGTAAAAGCCACAGCCAAACACGGGTATCAATAACAATCATTCACCCAAAGCCATCCGCAAATCTGTCATGGGTTCATCAAAATCAGGCTTGATCTGAATTGACATTCCGCGCAATGGGTAATGTTTTTGGTCGTTTAACTGAGTTTCGTTCTGGGTTGTGGCTGCTACTGGGTAGTTACTACCGAGGGAGCGGATAAAGTCTAAAAGGCTCAGTTGCATTGGTTCGGGGATTTTTTCTAGTTCCCGAACGATTGATTCTATCGTACTCATGATGTGATGGGGCAGATTGAATATGATTCAATTTTACCATTCCCACATTTAGGCAACAAGGCTCGATAACCCAAAGATCGAACCATCCGAGATCGAGAAAATAAGCCAAAACTGTTGCTCCGTCTATTTTAGCTCGTGGGCAATGATACCTTACTTCTCTAGTATTAACGACTCTACCGTAAAAGATTTGCTCGTCAATCAGAGTTACAAGTGTTATTTCTACCAATTACGAGGGAATACTTTAGGAAAGACACTTATCCACCTGACTGCCTTACGATAATTTAGATTGTCACAAAATAATGATTGATAGATGAGAATCCATCAAATCTTACAACCAAATAGTAATTAAATAATAAATCCATATCGACACATTTCATGAATATATTAAAAATCATATTTTTTAATTTGGCTTCACTTTCAATTGCCATCAGTATTACAAGTTGTCAAAATAATAGTGTTAACGAGCCTTACGTCTCGAAGTTCGATCGTTCTAGCTCATCGCCAGTTCAAAGCTCAAGTCCAGTTGTGTATGATGTGATTTGCTTTCCTCAGTCTGGTTTACTTACAACAGGTGTGAGTTGTCAACCTGAAAATATTTTCAAGGTTCCACGAGGAACTAAGGTTACGGCTTATCTTCAAACAGTAACTTCTGTTCAACAAGGTAGTAATATTAATACTTCTTTCACAACTGATACTAAGAGTGATGAAGAAAAAATTAGTGTCTCAGAAATGGAGTCACTATCTTTAAAAGATGCCAAAATTTATGTGGTGACTAGAGAAGTTGGTGGAAGATTTGATCTTTTTGCTGTTCGTATATTACTTTTCAATAAAGATAGTGGAAAATTTGATATTTTTGCTCAAGGTGAGTTTCAAAAACTTGGTGAAGATACTAGTAAGTCTATTTTCACTACTGGTGATACAGATATTAGATATATACCAAATTCAATTCCAGAGGCACCTAGTTCTAGTAACAACTATTCTCCAACCCAAAACTCTACTCATCCATCAGCAGCAAAATTTGTTGAGATATATTATCGGTCACTCAATGAACGTAATTATAAAAATGCTTGGAGTAGATTATCGACAAACTTTCAACGAAAATCTCAGGACTATAAACAGTGGTGGGATAAAGTTGCAAATATTAAAGTAGATAACATCCAAAATATTTCTTCAAACGACGATGTGGCTGTTGTTCAAGCTAAGATTATCTATGAACTTAAAGATGGTAGAATAAAGAAAGATGAAAACAAGCAAATTCATTTGATCTGGAATAAAATAAAAAATGAATGGGAGATTGATGAATAGATAATATCTTTCAATCAAGGAACATTTGATCGAAATGTACCAATATAGAACTACCCAATCGTAAAAAAAGCCAAGAATTAATTCCTCATGAAAAAACTTTTCTCAATTTTGCAACAACCACTCACCCAAACTATCGTAAAACTTCTTCTTATCAACAAACAAAAAAATTGAGTATAGAGTAACTCTAAAATTCAGTTTTTTGGCTATTATTATTCTTTTAAATCTATTTTTTTATGAAAGAATAGCTCAAGCCCAAGAGAGAGTTTGCATTACAACTGATTTTGGCAATACAGTTTGTGGTAAGCCAACTGTAACAACCTTGCCGAAAAAAGTGTAGTCAAAAAGATAAAAATCGTTGATGTACCATATAATATAACTTTTACATTAAATGAGTGTAAGAGAGTAGATTCATCAATTCAATGTAGCCTATTTTTTGTGACATTTGTCAAAACAGTTATCCTTTCAGAATACATATTATATTTTAAATAATCAGTCCTAAAACAGATGAATATGAAATGGAAGTCCATCTTGTTAATTCTTGGTGTAATTGGTGTTTTTACTGCGGGTGTGTTGATGAAGGGTAAAGTTGACTCTATTTTACAAGGCGCACATATCGGGGAAACTAATAGTGGAGATAAAACTGGTGGAGATAAAACTGGTCGTGATAAAGTCGGTGGAAACCAGAATGAAGATACTCAACAAGCAGGTCGAGACGTTGTAAGTGGTATTCAAACAAAGGGCAGCGATGGAGGAATTGGGAATATACAAGCACAACCTGGCTCCAATGTAAAAATCACTATTCAAGCAGGAGATCCTAAATATCAGAATGCTTTACAGCCAAATCTCTCATCTAGCAGTCTCGCAGAAGCAAAGCCTGTCGAACTAAGTGTATTCAAAGGTGCTAATCCTTTTAGTAACGATTTGATTTTGCAAGGTTATGGAGAATATACTAGTTTTAATGGTGCCAAAATTGCTATTTTAGATAAGCAATATAAGTCTATTTTTGAGCTTTATGGAGATGCTAGTGAGCGCAAGACAATGTTTTCGCTTAGTGGAGATCAAAAAGGTGTATATCTTCAGTTTTGTATGAAGTTTTTGCAAGCCAACCCTGAAATTATTCCCCAAAATTTATCTTGACATTTCCATCTGGATTACCTACGTTTGTTTCGCATTAGAAAAAATACAAATTGTAACCAATTGCTTTCAACCTTTATCTACAAC
>JANNDZ010000752.1:0-9558 GCA_031378395.1 Pseudanabaena sp. OTE_75_metabat_487_sub | reverse complement strand
ATCCGCCGCGGCGGATTTCCATTTCCAGTAGAGGTCGGCGCCGTACACCTGTGTCCTGGCACGCGGCCCGGAGTTGTTCGGGCCGAAGGCCGCCGATGTGCCCAACAGGAGCGTTTGGGTATCGGTCAAGTCGAAGGACGTGGCGATACGCGGCGCGACCAGCAGGTCCTGCAGTGCGCCAACACCGCGCTCAACGGGCACGCCCCCATGAATGGCTGACGACTCAGGGGAGCGAAAACTAAAGGTCGTCCCACCAGCACTATTGAGAACGCTGAGCGTTCTCAATAGTTGTTAGCGATTAATTGCAAGCAAAATAGAGGAGAAAACTAAGTTTTCTCCTCTATTTTGTTATGCTATGCAAAAGTATGCAGACTTAATGCAGGTTTGGCATGGATTTATTGCAACCATTAGGAATTGTTGTTCAGGGTTCTTTAAGCGACGGTTTAGAAGTTCGACTAAATGGCGAGATTTCCGTCGAAGATATGCGCGTCGGTAAGTTTCTGGTGGTGCATGGTCGGCATACGCGCTTTTTTTGTATCCTCACCGATGTTACGCTTGGTACGGCTAGTCCCCGTATTCTCATGAACCCACCTGATCCTGAGAATACTTTTTTAACCGAAATTTTGGCAGGTACAGGGACTTTTGGCACAATTAACTTAACGCCAATGTTGATGTTTGTGCCTGCAAATCCTTTTGATCTGATCACTCAACGAGCCACTAGTCAGAATAGCGATCGCGTAAAGAAAACCAAACGCAAAAAATCGGCTGCTTATGAAACTGTCGAAGAAATAAGTGATTTTCAACTCTTACCTGTAAAGACGATCCCCAGCCATTTTTCGCAGGTGTTTGATGCGACTGAGCGGGATTTTCGGATTGTATTTGGTTGGGAAGATGATCCGCATAAACGGAACTTTGCGATCGGGCAGCCAATTGATATGCCTGTGCCAATTTGCCTTGACCTCGATCGCTTTGTAGAGCGCAGTAACGGCATATTTGGCAAATCAGGAACTGGCAAATCTTTTTTGACACGCCTTTTACTATCAGGAATAATCCGTAAGCAAGCAGCGGTAAATTTGATTTTTGACATGCATTCAGAATATGGGTGGGAAGCCGCAACTGAAGGTAAAAGATTTAGCACAGTTAAGGGGTTAAGACAGTTATTTCCTGCACAGGTGCAGATTTATACTCTCGATCCAGACTCAACGAAGCGGCGGGGAGTGAGAGACGCGCAGGAGCTTTACATCAGCTATGACCAAATCGATGTCGAAGATTTGATGCTAATCCGTGAAGAATTAAATCTCTCGGAAGCTAGTTTAGAAAATGCAATTATCCTACGCAATGAATTTGGAAAGAGTTGGATTTCGCGATTACTTGCGATGACAAATTCCGAAATTCAAGAATTTTGCGAACAGAAAATGGGAAGTAAATCTTCGATTATGGCGCTTCAGCGTAAGCTTACAAGGCTTGATGATCTCAAGTATTTACGCCCGACCTGTCCCGAAAACTACATCAAGCGCATTCTCGATTCGATCGCAGCAGGGAAACATATCGTCATTGAGTTTGGTTCGCAATCAAATCTACTTTCCTATATGTTGGCGACAAATATCATTACGAGGCGAATTCACCATTCTTATGTGCAACAGGCAGAGCGATTTTTGCAGACTAAAAATATTTGCGATCGGCCACAGCAGTTAACGATCACCATCGAAGAGGCTCATCGTTTTCTTGCTCCGAATACGGCTAGACAAACTATTTTTGGGACGATCGCTCGCGAGATGCGGAAATATTTTGTGACTTTGCTAATCGTTGATCAACGTCCGTCAGGAATTGATAATGAGGTGATGTCCCAAATTGGAACCAGAATTACGGCTTTACTCAATGATGAGAAAGATATCGATGCAATTTTTACAGGTGTAGCGGGCAGTGGCAATTTGCGAACGATTTTGTCAAAACTAGATTCTAAGCAGCAAGCTCTAGTTCTGGGTCATGCCGTGCCCATGCCCGTGGTGGTACAAACTCGACCCTATGACGAAACTTTTTATCGCGAGATCGGCGAAGTTCCTTGGGAAGAAATTTCTACTCCAGAGGTTTTGCGCGTTGCCGAAGTTGCCAAAGCAGATTTAGGATTTTAACGTTGAAATTTGAATAAGTATCGCCCACCTAAGACTTATAAAGGCGATCGCATTTTAACGGATGAGTTGTTTTCTGATTTAGCAGTCACCACAGAGCAGTTCTTTGTCAAAGCAGGTATTTAGCGTGTTGAGTTGGAATTACGATTTAGGCGAAATAATAGGAATTGTGTGAATTGATTATCGCTGAAGTTATCACCACTCACCAAAATTAGACTTGGCGAACCATCAGCTAAACGGGGACCGATCGCCATTCCTTCTAAATTATCTAATTTAATCCCAAGAGTCGCTAAATCTAATACTAGCTTTTTACGGATTGATCTTACATTGGGACTAGTCCGAAAACTTTTGATGGCTGAAGTATCATTAGCGTCACCCGTAAAAATTTGCCAAATTTTGGCACTAAGTCCATTGCTCCCATTAGAACGCTCAAGAGTGAGAAAGTGACCGCCGCGATCAATTGCTACGATATCATTGACACCAATCTGAGTAACAGGAGGAGTCATCGCTTCAACAGGATAGCGATGTTCAGCAATAATTAGCGGCGCAATATCGCCAACTAGGTAATGCAAAAATCGACTTTCAGATGGCTGATTGAGATCGGTTTGAGCATCTTGAGCTAGCGCATTTTCCGCAACTGTAAAGACGCGATAGGGATCACCGATGGAATCACGAATTACCGTGAGCGATTCAAAGCCAAGATTCTCTCTTACACCCTGTGTCTCTGGTTTGGCAAGTTCGTTTTTAGTAGAATTTGGATCTTTCTTTGGCTCGAATAGATAGCGCTGAGGAATCGGTAAACTTCTGATCCATTTACCTGTCAATAGGTCGAACTCATCGATAAAGGGAGGAATGCCTTTGCTAGTTACGCCTTCACTGGAAATTAGTACTGTGCGATCGCCTGTTAATGCTATTCCTTCGGGATCAATTTCACCATTAGGATAGGTGGTTCCTGTTTTGTCTTTGAGGAAGTCTACGCCAATCACTTCCACTTTTTCAAGATTCGGCTGTTCTTTTTTGGGACTGAACTTCAGTTTGAGAGCATAAAATCTGGCGGGAGCAAATTCACTCCGATCATCAGAAATTGCGTAGAAAATATCATCAATACGATCATAAGCTAGTCCCGACAAACCACCAACGGGAGTATTCTCAAACTTCTGTTTTGGTAATTTATACTCATTGACAAAATCTAGCGATACATTCAGAAATGTGCGATCGCTTGCCTCTGCTGGCGAATGATCAATGTAAAAAGTTGCTAAAAATACTAAGCAAAACCCAATTAATAACTGCTTGAATTTTTTCTGTAAAGGCATTTTTTTATTCATTGGATTCACAACTAGATTCACAACTTGGGCGTGCTACAAGATTTTCGTATGGCTCGATCGCAAATGGACGGTCAGGTTCAGCGAGTAAATGGCGATCGCACAAATCAAAAAGCTCTTGTTTTGACTGCACTAATCTCATTCCTGCTAGAAACTGCCCTTCAGGATCAATGCCAGTGCCAATAAAGTTTAAAAACTTTTTTAGACAATTAACGTGGGATTTCTCTTTGAGATCATCTCGGTAAGTAATTGCAAATAGATGCTGAATATATTTATACACATCGGCAAGGGTAGTTACTTGGACTGGTCTACCTGCAAAGCGATCGCGAATTTGTTGAAAAATCCAAGGATTGCGAATCGCCGATCGCCCAATCATCACTCCCGCCGCGCCTGTCTCTTGCAAAACCTGTTCTGTCTTTAGATAGGAAGTAATATTGCCATTTGCTAGAACAGGACAATTCACCGTCTGCACCGCCTGACGAATCAGATCATAATGCACTTCACCGCGATACAACTCTTTGACTGTGCGCCCATGCAAGCTCAGCATGTCAATTTGATATCGATTGATGAGTTGCAATAGCTTTTCAAAATTATCAATCGAGTCAAATCCCACGCGCATTTTTACGGTAAAGAGTCCCGAAATTTGCGATCGCAAAGCATCAAAAATTCGCTCAATGATTTCAGGTTCACGCAATAACCCTCCACCGACGTTTTTGCGATACACACGCGGGGCAGGGCAGCCAAGATTAAGATCAATTCCTGCGATCGGATAGTTTGTTAATTGTTTGGCAATCCGTAACATATCAGGAATGCTTTCGCCAATTAATTGAGCAAATACGGGTCTATTCGTCGTATTACAGGTAATTGATTTGAGAATCTTTTTGTCTAGATTAGAGTTAGCATATACCCGAAAATATTCAGTTACGTAATAATCGGGACAGCCATATTCGCTGAGCATCTGCATGAACGCAAGATCAGTTACGTCCTGCATCGGTGCAAGGGCTGTTAATGGTTGTCCAGATAAAATTGGTAATGGTAGACGGGAAGTCACAGTTTTATGTTTATGGCATGATTTCGAGGGGTTAACTAGTCGGGTAAAAAGCTAGCTAACAAAACTTGCTAAGAGATATTGGGACAGATTTCTGGGAATATATCTAACCCTGTTTCTTTTTCAGCACTAACGACTGCTAATTGATACGCATCATCAAAAACCTCAGCTATTGACGCTTTCAGACTAAGATTTTGCTTAAGATGTTTTTGTAAACGTAACCGTTGTTCTTTAATGGTTAATTTCCAACTACGTGATCGCTTACTAGGTTGAAATTGCCACTTCAATAGATGCATTAACAAAACTTCTAAACGGCTTTCTAACTCACGCTTTTCAGCACGCCCCATATCTTCTATTTCTTCAGCTAAATGTTGAATATCAATTAATTGCAGTTTTCCTGTTCTGAGAAGCTGGGCCTGCTCCTGTGTCCAAGCATAAAAATCATGATCGTAACTGTTGGACTGATTAGGATCTGTAGGATTTTCTCCACGGAGAGATAACTGCTTGGTTGCGATCGCCATAGGTCTACACTAGCTAAGTTATCTACAAATTAACACATTAATCTTCAAGTCCATGAGCGATCGCCCCACCCCCTACAACAGTAACAAAAACGATGAATTCATTTCAAATCAAAATATAGAGACAAGGGGCTTAAGCCCCTTGTCTGGTTTAAGTTATGAACAGGGATCGCTCTTTGGTGAAGGCATCCAGCAAAATTCGCGACTCTATGATAGTGGCGCGAGTTATGAAATGGGAAGTCAGTCATTACAGGTGTGGAAACAGGCGATCGCAAAGTATCAGAGTTCTATCACCACAATGATCCCCGCAGTTCAAACTTCTCTATTTGACTTGCCATCTAATCACTGCGATCTCCATGCGATTAATCCTTTTGCATTACCAGTTCAACCTGCTGAGTTCTATCGCTTGCCCAGTAGAGATTGTGACGACGCTTGCATATACTTTGTGATCGATCTCACGACTGAGTTGCAATCACCCGTGCTACTGTATATTGGTGAGACATGTAGATCTCACAAGCGATGGAAAGGAGTTCATGATTGCAAACGGTATCTCCTTAACTACCGCGATTTGCATAATACCCACAACCTTCAGACACAAGTTGTTATGACCTTCTGGTGGGATGCTCCTTCCTCACCACGCCCACGTCAACAACTTGAACGAAGCTTAATCGAAAAGTGGCGATCGCCTTTCAATAAAGAAAATTGGAACTTTTGGGGGACTCCTTTTGTAAGTTAATTTCGTCTACAACAACACATACTCAAGCAACATTCCAAACAGAAATATAATTATGTCTTCTCACAATTTGAATCCAAATCCAGATTTCAGCGAATTATGGTTTGCCAAGTTTTTTATCGGCAGCATGGTTTCGATCGCTTTCCTGACAGTGCTTTTATCTTTTCTGCCTTCACCATCAGGATTACGCAATTCACCACAAATTAAAACCTCATTAATGAATTCGCTTGTTATTGCTGCTGTTGTCTAACTTTAAAGGTATGATCTTCAATTCTTAACCTTCAAAAAAACAGCTTCAGTTTGTTCAGCGAGCTTTTCCCAAGCAAAGCTTTCTCTTAGATCTGCCTGAGCATTATTTACTAAGGTTTTTGCGTACTCAGGATTGTGTAGGATATCGATTATGCCTTCAGCCAGAGAATCAGCATCATTAACGCGAGTTACTATACCAGTGACTTGATGTCGCACTACTTCTGGCAGTCCGCCCGTATCGGAAACTACAAGCGGAATTTTTGCCGCAAAACTCTCAAGAGCAACGATCCCGAATGGCTCGTATAAGCTGGGGAAAACTGCACAACTGGCGACCTTCTGAAATTTCCAGAAATCAGCATCTGCCATAAAGCCTGTAAATAAAACTTTGTGATAAATACCTAGATCCCATGCTTGACGCTGGAGCAAGATCGAATAAGCGTCGCCAGTGCCGATAATCACCAGACGTACTTGATCATTCATCGCTGCGATTACCTTGGGCATGGCATTCAGCAAAATATAGATGCCTTTTTCGTAAGTAATACGTCCGACAAAGTAGATGATCGCTTCTTCAGGTTTCGCATATTGCGCCTTTAGAGCTACAAGATCGTATTCATGCTCTGCGATAATATTTTGCCAACGCTCAACGCTCAGCCCGTTATAGACGACATCAGTTTTCTCGGCAGGACAATCTAGCGCCCGTTGCAATTCGCCACGCATATATTCAGAGCAAACTATCACTCGCTGTGACGCTTGAGTTAAGCGGATTTCCTTATAATGGATATAGCTTTGAGTATCGTTGTGAATCCCATTACACCTTCCATACTCAGTTGCGTGGATCGTCGTAACTAGAGGGATTTGGAATTCGTTAGTAATCGCGATCGCAGATTCTTCAACTAACCAATCGTGGGCATGGATTAAATCTATAGAATTATTTGCCAAGAACTCTCTCGCAAAGTTCAGCATATTTGCATTCATGTGCACAACCCATTGAAAAAAGTCATTATTGACTCCAACGGAAATTCGGTATACATGAATTCCATCGACGACTTCTTCTGATGCCCCACAATCGACGGCAACAGTAATTAAATGTACCTCATGACCGCGCTTAACAATTTCTGGATATAGCTCTGCTACGTGACGAGAAATTCCTCCAATGATGCGTGGTGGAAACTCCCAAGCTAGAGCGAGAATACGCATGATATTTAAGTGATATTTGTATTAATAGAAACGATGATCAAGGCTAAAATAAGAACTAAGTGATAAAGCTTAATTAACTATAGCAACTATGTAAGTACCTCGACATAATTAAAAAACCAAAGATTAAATCCTTACTGCCCGCTTAGCGGGCGTTAAGGATTTTGGGGGTTTTATATTTAATTTTGCCTAGCTATATAACCAATATAGCCAATATAGAATGTAGAACTTTATTGTTAAACAAACCACAATATTTTTGTTAAAAGTGTTGCAAAACAGTACTTTTAACAAAAATATTGGTTTTCTTTTCAGCGTAAAGCACTTCAATAAGTACCTCGACACAATTAAAAACCCAGAGCCAAGATCTGTGCCGCCCGCTACGCGGGCGTTACAGATCTTGAGATTTTATATTTAATTTTGCTAGCTACTTACTAAAGAAATGGCTCAAGATATGTTAATCTCACTGCATAATTTGTGATACTTTTCATGGCAATCGTGTGAATTGTGACAGGAGGCAGTTATGACAGAAAACAAAACTAAAGAAGTAATTGAGGGCGTTTCTAAGCAAGTTGGGCAAACTTGGACAAAAGTACAGCCGCAGTTGCAAGCGCTATTACTTAAACTTATTAAAAGTTTGCTGCCTGCACTACGTAACCTGCAAACAAAGCTCACCAAGTCTGATTTGGTGAAAAATGAAGGCGAAGAGACAACTTCTGCAACAAGCACAGAGAATCTTTCGAGCAACCCTACTCTAAACAAAGCTTTAAATATAGGAAAAGTCTTTTCGGCTAAGGCGATCGCAGCTCTAATTGTCGCCTTAACAAAACTGCAACAAAGCCTTGAAGGTCAAGAAAGTACTTTGGATGCAACGGGTGAAGCCACAGGTTTACTTAATGCCTCCGCTGAAGCTGACTCTCCACTGGTGGCTCAAGTCAAGCAGGAATTTGGAATTGCTTGGAAATTTGTCAAGGAGCAAGTTACACCGAAAATTTTATCGTTTTTGCAATTGTCTGTGGACAAGCTTGATCCGATCGCGACAAATGTTTGGCAAAAGGCTTCGACTAAGGCGGCCGCCACTCCTTCTTTGGTAAATTCTTGGGAAAAGCTCCAAGGCAATGATGCTTGGAAAAAGACGGTGACCGCAACTGCTCCAATTTGGCGATCAATCAGCGGGATTGCAGTACAGGTTCCACTGTCCGATGAAGTTAAGCGGATTCTTGATAAACGGGCTGGTACTGTTGCGTTGGTTACTTTATTTTCGCTGCTGATCATTTTGAAGCCATCCCATGCTCACAGCCAAAATGTTAAAAAAGTTGCGGCAACACCAGTACCGATTAGCAAACCAGTAATCACTAATGCTAAGAAGCAACCACCTGCTGTTAATAAAGACTTAGTGAAGCCAGAGCGTGGTGATGCGCCTCTAAATGCTGAACAAATTGCGATCGCGAAGATTCAGACCCAAGTTTCGGAAGTCGCTAACCAATATGGCGAATCTTTACTTGGTTCGGTGCAGACCAACTTTAAGCGTGGACGCTTGATTGTGGCGCTTAATGATGGCTGGTATAAGTTGGAGCCAAGCCAACAGACTCAATTGGTGACAGATTTACAAACCCGATCGCAGTCACTCAATTTCAAGAAACTATTTGTCGCAGATGCCCAAAATCATTTGATTGCGCGTACCCCTGTAACTGGTAGCGAAGTAGTGATTTTGAGACAGTAATTTGTACCCAAACCCAAAAAACTTATTGAGAGTATTGCAAAGCAATACTCTCAATAAGTTTTTTGGGTTTTATCACAGCGCAAAGCGCTGTAGTTCTTATGGCAGAAGTAAAAGATCAAAGACATCCTCAATACACCAAAGATCGCCAAATCGTGAATGATTTACTAGCGCAGTCAGCTCCAAGTAACCGTGAACATGCTGATCTAGCGCGTTTAGTCATACGTTATAAAGGATTTGTTGGGGCGAGAGATATTCAGGCTGATCTACTCAAGGTTCTGAATAATTGGCAGTTAACTGAAGAAGGACTATTTACCAAAACTAGAGCGATCCATGCGATCGGTAAAGTCTATATGGCACAGGATGAGGGGCAGGATGATTGGGCATAAAAAAATCAGATGGGGCGAAATCGCCCCATCTGATTTTTTTGTACCCAGTGTAGCGATCCCACAGCCAATAGAAAAAGGTCTATAATTCTTATTACAGCAATTTAGTGACAGGCGATACCAACAATACAGGTGATATTTTCGTCGCCCGCCTTTCGGCTTTTGCACCAGCCACCCCTACACCCACGCCAACCTCTACAAATACGCCAGTTCTTGCCTGCTCCCCGTCGGTGGCAATGGCGATTGCGTCGGTAGGGCCGGG
>JANNDZ010000733.1:0-4021 GCA_031378395.1 Pseudanabaena sp. OTE_75_metabat_487_sub | reverse complement strand
CTACTAACTTAGAGCCTACCAACTCAGCAGATAGTCCAGCAAAATCAGCAGATGATAGCTCTGAAAATTTGCTAACGTCATCCAATCCCATCGAACGCGCCACCGCCGCCGCCGCCTTGATTAATCAACTTAATCGTGATGGCTTCGATGCAAACAAAATTATTCCTGCATGGAAAAATGGCAACTATGTGATCAAATTAGGCGATCGCGCCATGTTGAAGTTTGATCAGCAAGCTATTTTCCCCGAATCTTTGCAAAACCAAACCCAAGATGTTTTAGAATCGGCAAATTTATTGCGTCGTTTGCTCGGCGGGGCTAGCCCAGTGCAAGAAGTTGCTAATTCTCCTAAGCCTAAATATACCGCTAGTTCTTCTAGCCCAGCTTTGAATAGTCGCATTGTAGGCGTAATGTCTGGCATGGCTTCATGGTATGGACCAGGCTTTGATGGAAATTACAGCGCTAGTGGTGAAATCTTTAATGCTAGCGAGTTAACTGCTGCCCATCCAAGTTTGCCTTTTGGTACTTTGGTGCGAGTTGTAAATATGGATAATAATCAGTCTGTAGTAGTTCGCATCAATGATCGTGGACCTTATGCCCATGGTCGAGTAATTGATATTTCTACCGCTGCTGCTAATGTAATTGGTCTAATTTCTTCTGGCGTTGCTCCAGTCAGACTTGAAGTATTGTCTAAATAGCCACAATCATCTTTATCAAAATAGGTTTTGAAGAAAGTTAGCCTAGACTGACTTTCTTCAAAACCTATTTTGTTTTTTTATTGCTCATATCGCCCAAAAGCTCAAAATTGGTTTCATAATTAGAACTGCTGCTTTTTATAGTGATTTCGTTGAGGTTGATGCTTGACACAGCTATTTACTACGATCGCTTCTCTGCGTAATTACTTAAACACCCAAAAAGAAAAACAGCCCTTAGGTCAAGTTTCTGTGGGGCTTGTGCCAACAATGGGAGCTTTGCATATTGGACATTTGAGCTTAATTGATCGAGCAAGGACTGAAAATGCTTGTGTGGTTGTCAGTATCTTTGTCAATCCTTTGCAATTCGGTGCAGGTGAAGATTTTGATCAATACCCACGCACATTCGAGAAAGACCTGAATATCTGCGAGAACGCAGGAGTTGATGCAATTTTTGCGCCAGGGGCTTCGGAGATGGGCGTAAACAATATAGCCAAAATAACGCAAGTGATCCCACCACCAGCAATGACAAATATCTTGTGTGGGCGATCGCGGGCTGGGCATTTTCAAGGAGTAGCTACAATCGTGACCAAGCTGTTGAATACCATTCAACCCGATCGAGCCTACTTCGGTAGTAAAGATGGTCAACAGCTCGCTATTATTCGGCAACTGGTGATTGATTTAAACTTGCCTGTGGAAATTATTGGATGCCCGACGTTGCGTGAACCTAGTGGCTTAGCCTACAGTTCTCGTAATCAGTACTTGTCAAGCAAAGAGCGCATTTTAGCCGCACATGTTTATCAAAGCTTACTGCAATCCCAACAGCAGTTTTTTCTTTGTTACGAACTTTGTAAATCAGAGCAAATTATCGAAGCTGCGCGAAATTATTTAGCAAAGCTACCTGAAATTCATCTAGAGTATATTGAGTTAGTCGATGCCAAGACCTTGCAACCATGCAATCAAATTACGTCTGAAGCAGAGTTGATGCTGGCGATCGCGGCTCGAATTGGAAATACACGCTTGATCGATAATATTTTGCTAAGTCACACTACCACTCCCAGAAACCCGATCATCGCGATCGATGGTCCCGCAGGTGCGGGCAAATCCACGGTTACCAAGCAGGTTGCTAACAAATTAGGCTTATTGTTCTTAGATACTGGCGCAATGTATCGTAGTGTTACGCTTGCTGTGTTACGAGAAGGCATTGATTTAAGAGATCAAGAAAAAGTGCAAGCGATCGCTGCCGAATCAAAAATCCAACTATTTGCTAATCCGATCGCAGGTAAGCCGATGCAAGTTTTGCTTAATGGCGAAGATATCACTACTGAGATTCGGACACCTGAAGTCACGGCAAATGTATCGTCGATAGCTGCCCAAGCTGCTGTGCGGGAGATTTTGGTCAAACAACAACAACTGATTGGGCAAACAGGCGGTGTCGTCATGGAAGGAAGGGACATAGGAACCCATGTCTTTCCTGATGCAGAGGTGAAAATATTTTTGACCGCCTCAGCAGAAGAACGAGCCAAACGCCGTCAAGCTGATCTGATCGCCCAAGGTCAAGTTGCCCCCGATCTCACTACCCTTGAGCAAGAGATCCAAGAACGCGATCGCAAAGACTCCACCCGCGACCATGCACCTCTGATTCAGGCTGAAGATGCAACTTTAGTTGATACAGATGGTCTAACAATAGAAGAAGTGGTCGCAGCCATTGTAAATTTGTATGAACAGAAGGTACAAAACCGATGAAGCCATTTAGCAGATTTGAAGTAAAAGGGAAAAAGGAAAAAGGAAAAAGCGATCGCCAATTACCAATCGCCAATTACCAATCACCAATTATCAAACTATTTTTAATAGCAATTCCGATATTAGCGATCGCTTCTAGCTCACTGCCACCTACCCAAGCTCAATCAAACACAGCTCTAACGATCCGTGCCGATGTCCAAGAAGCAAATTCGATCACAGGTGTAGTTACAGCAACTGGCAACGTCAAAATGAGTTATCCCGCCCGACAGATTGATGCAGTCGCGGAGCAAGCACAGTATTTTTCTAAGGAGCAGCGTGTTGTCTTAACTGGAAATGTAGTTGTCACGCAAGAAGGTGTCAATAGCATCAAAGCTCAAACCATTACCTATCTCGTCTCTGAAGGTAAATTTGTCGCTTCCCCTCCTAACAATCAACAGGTCGAGTCAATTTATGTAGTACCAGATCGCGACGCTGTAAGCAATCCTGCAACTTCGGCAACACCCGTCACCCAAATCAAGCCAGCCTTTAAAAAGCAACAAGTTAGTCCACCTTCATCGATCATTCCTCCTGAAAAGTTACAACCAAAACCACAAGAGATTCTTCCTGATGGTAAGTAATGTTGATGTATAAAGCTACAAAAACGGCTTTGCCTCATCTAAATTCAGTGTTACATTTCCAAATTTCCAAACTAAATTGAGTAATGCAAATCTCCCTCGACAACGTTAGTAAAAACTACAGTGGCAGGCAAGTCGTTCAGCAAGTGAGCCTCACGGTTAAGCAGGGGGAAATTGTTGGACTGCTGGGACCAAATGGTGCTGGAAAGACCACTTCGTTTTATATGGCAACAGGACTGATTCAGCCTGATAGCGGTAGCGTCTGGCTCGATAAACAAGACATTACCAGCTTGCCAATTCATAAACGAGCGCGTATGGGTATGGCATATCTTGCCCAAGAAGCCACCATTTTTCGACAGTTATCGGTGCGCGATAATCTGTTATTGGTGATGCAACAAACCAATGTCCCAAAGCAATTACAGATTCATCGACTCCGCACTTTGTTAGAGGAGTTTCGCCTGACTAAGATTGCTGATACGATGGGAATCCAAGTGTCGGGGGGAGAGCGTCGCCGTACTGAGATCGCTAGAGCGCTGGCGGTTGGGCAAGAAGGTCCCAAGTTTATCTTGCTAGATGAACCATTTGCGGGTATCGATCCGATTGCTGTTGGCGAAATTCAGACCATCATCAAAAACTTACGCGATCGCAATATGGGCGTGCTAATCACCGACCATAATGTGCGCGAAACCTTAACTATCACTGATCGCGCTTATATCATGCGTGAAGGTGAAGTTTTTGCTGACGGTTCTAGCCGAGAATTAGCAGACAATCCTGATGTCCGCAAATATTATCTCGGCGAAAAGTTTCATTTTTGACTATTTTTTCAGCGCCTTAGGCGCTAAAAAAAATAATTAATCCAAAAACCTGTAATCTCGAATAGAGTCATACATTAGAAATGGCAACCTAACAAACGACACAACAAAAGAAAAAAGTAACAAACGTGTCGCTAGGATGGCTACCAAGATTCTCCATCAT
>JANNDZ010000710.1:0-3057 GCA_031378395.1 Pseudanabaena sp. OTE_75_metabat_487_sub | reverse complement strand
TAGATAAACCCACATCAGAGCTATTAATCTCCATCGGGCGCGATAGTCGGCTCTCTGGCAGAGCATTAACGCAAGCCGCGATCGCAGGAATTAATGCGCTAGGCAGTCAAGTTTATGACTTTGCGATCGCCTCTACACCTGCGATGTTTATGAGTACGATTACTGAGGGCTTTAAATGCGATGGTGCAATTATGCTTACCGCCAGTCACTTACCCTTTAACCGCAATGGTTTAAAGTTTTTTACAGCACAAGGAGGTTTAGAGAAAAAAGATATCACGGATATCCTGACGCTTGCGGAAAAGAATGAATTTACAAGTTCATCTGCTCAAGGCAAAATCACCGAACATGATTTTATTTCCGTTTATGCTCATCAGTTTGTCACCAAAATCCGTGAATCCGTCAATCATCCTGAACATTATGACCAGCCTTTAAAAGGCTTGAAAATCATTGTTGATGCTGGTAATGGTGCTGGTGGATTTTATGCCGACAAGGTTTTGCAGCCTTTAGGGGCAGATATTACGGGTAGTCAGTTTCTTGAACCTGATGGCAATTTCCCCAATCATGTTCCTAATCCCGAAGACAAGGTTGCAATGGCTTCTATTTGTGAAGCCGTAATCAAACATCACGCCGATTTTGGCATTATATTTGATACCGATGTCGATCGCAGTGCGGCTGTCGATCAATTTGGTAAAGAGCTTAATCGTAATCGCTTGATTGCCATAATTTCTGCGATCGTTTTACAAGAGCATCCTCAATCAACAATTGTCACAGATTCCATTACTTCCGATGGCTTAACCAATTTTATAGAGCAAGATTTACAGGGTGTGCATCATCGTTTTAAGCGTGGTTACAAAAATGTAATCAATGAGTCTATCCGCTTAAACCAGTCAGGACAAGAATCTTGGTTAGCGATCGAGACTTCAGGACATGGCGCAATGAAGGAAAATCATTTCCTTGATGATGGTGCATATTTAGTCAGTAAGCTGTTAATTGAACTAGCCAAGTCAAAACTGGCTGGTAAATCCCTCACTGATTTGATTGCCAATTTGCAAGAGCCAGTCGAGAGTGAAGAGTTTCGGATCAAGATGGGTGAGGAAGATTTTAAAGCATTAGGCGATCGCGTAATTACAGATTTGCAGACTTTTGCCCTCACGCAATCAGACTGGAAAATTGTTCCCAATAATTACGAAGGTATTCGAGTTTCCTGTGCTTCCCCAGACGAAAATGGTTGGTTTTTATTGCGTCTTTCCCTCCATGATCCTGTAATGCCTCTAAATATTGAGTCAAATGTTCAAGGCGGAGTTGCAAAAATCGCCCAAAGATTAGCCACCTTTTTCCATCCCATTGATTCTATTGATATCTCTACACTTTTAGCAAACCTTATGATTCAGAAACACTAAGCCTCAAACAGACAAAGCGCTCACTAAGCGAGCGTTTTGTCCTATAGCAATGTAAGCTTTGCTCTGAATATAAAACCTACAAGAGTAATGGCGGCACTTAGCACCGCCATTACTCTTGTAGGTTTTAATTTGTCCTAACTAACTTAATCATTTCCATACTAAATATTTTTCTTGACTCTCCCCTAGGGGGATACTGTGTAATCACAATTAGAGGTTTATGAGGTCAACGAAATGCTCAAAATTGGAGATTTTTCTAAACTCAGTCAGGTGTCCATTAAGGCTCTGCGCCTCTACGACGAAATGGGATTACTCAAACCAATCTCAGTCGATCGCTCTTCGGGATATCGGTTTTACTCTGCTAGCCAATTGCCCCGACTCAACCGCATTATCGCTTTCAAGGATTTGGGATTCTCTTTGGAGCAAATTACTAATTTACTCAACGAAGAAGTTTCTCCAGAACAAATCCGTGGAATGCTGCGGCTGAAGCAAGCTGATTTACAGCAGCAGATTGAGGAGGAACAAGGGCGATTGATGAGAGTAGCAGCCCGAATCAAACAAATCGAACAGGAAAATATAATGTCTGACTATGAAGTTGTAATTAAAAAGATGGAACCGATCACAGTTGCTTCAATTCGCGAGATTTTGCCCAATTATTTTGCGATCGGCAAACTCTTTAACGAGCTATATCAATATCTCGCTCCGCAAGGGTTTACCAAGTTTGATTATGATGCTGGCATCTGGCATGACAATGGCTATAAGGAGAGTGATGTTGATGGCGAAGCCGTTTTGGCTGTGCCTGCTTCAGTAAAAGGAAGCGATCGCATTAAAGTCTATGAACTTCAAGGATATGATGCGATCGCCTGTGTGGTTCATCATGGTAGCTACAGCACCCTTAATCAGGGATATCAACATCTGTTAGCTTGGATTGAGAATAATGGCTATCGCTGCATTGCTCCAAACCGTGAGTTCTATATTGAAGGTGGAGCGGAGCTTGATAACGAGTCTTATATTACGGAGATTCAGTTCCCAGTCGAAAAAGTATAAAAAAGATAAGTGACGGCGCTTCGCGCCGCCACTTACTCCCTCGCTATTTCTTGACTGGCAAGGGAGTATCTTTTGGATTAAGCAAAATAAGTCAAGAGAATAAATCTTTGAGAAAGAGCGATATCTCCGCCCGATCGCTGACATTGAAGAAATCAAGAGGAACTACTCCATCCAAGTGCCGACTGACTACACTAAAGCCCAGTCTCGCCCTGCGATAGTTAATCACTAAAGGACTATTAGCTGGCAAAGGTAAACGCAACCAAGCATCAAAATTAGGAGCTTGCGCCATGCGATCGCTCATCGCTTTGACGGTTGCTGCGGAACGTTGGTCGGGCAAACTGCTCGTAGCAAATACATAGGCGCGTTCCAGTAGCTTGTCTCGCAAGTTAGGATTTAACCAAGCCGAAATCACCATTTCTAGAGGGGTTTGAGGATTTTGCTTGACCGATTGCAAGGCGCTAGTATCATTGGCGATCGCATTAGCCAATAAAACTGCTGTGGAATAGCCTGTTTGTTTAAGTTCGACCACTGCATTAGGATTGCCATTCCACCATCTTAGAGCCGCAAGATTTAGCGCTTTACTAGGGTTGTTGCGATAGTTGTTTTCCAGATT
>JANNDZ010000651.1:0-13561 GCA_031378395.1 Pseudanabaena sp. OTE_75_metabat_487_sub | reverse complement strand
CCTGCGCCGCCTCCATCGCCTCCCACGCCTGCGCCGTGGCGGCATCGCGGGGAATTCGTGGCGACTCCCGCCCAAAGCTGCGGAAGAAAAAGAAATAGAAATACGCCCCGCCCACGACGGCCCCGATGAGATACTTCGGTTGCCGCAACCGCCGCGCGCGCGCGATCAGCCAGTTCTTGAACGTCGTGAAACGGAGATAGAGCAGAGCGCCGATCATGCTGGTTCAGTGGCCGCGAGCGGATGGGATCGGTCCCGCTCAGTTCTCCGAACCGCCGGTCGCAGTTAACGAAGAAATTCGCCAAATAGTTATCAATCAACAAAAAGTCCGCCATTGGCGGACTTTCATCAAAACTGATTTTGGATTTTTTAACGCTGTAGGTACTGAAAAATCCAAAATCGGTTTCATAATTATAGTATTCGTAAAACTGCCACAGGTAAGACGATGAGCGCACCAACAGCAACCAAAATCGGACTCAATACGGCTCTGCCAAGTATTCGCCGCATTCATGCCATTATTCGAGACAAAAACGAAGTCCAAGTCAAACTAACCACAGGCGACGAATTGCGCGGCAGGATTGTGTGGATTGATGATCAATGTATTTGCATGGATGCATCTGGACATAAGATCGTGATTTGGCAACATGCGATCGCCTTTATAAAAGGATGATTAGCTGATGTTACGCTGAACGTAGATGATGAATCTCTTACTGCTAGCCAAGCAGGACAACCACGAGAGGATGGCGACTACCTGAAGAATTTATGTTCTGTAGGGGCTGCGCCCCCGTGCCAGCCCTAGATTTTTTGCTATCTTAGGGATTTTTTCCACGTAACATCAGTAAGAAACTAGATTTTATTGGTTGCGCTGGTGGGATGAGCTAGGTAATATTTTGCCTTGGGCAGTTGAGCTAGTTGCACAGGAGCGTCAAAAAACCGAACAAGCTCATGAACGCGCTGAAAAGCTGGCTAACTATTTGCGATCGCAAGGGATTAATCCCGATCAATTGCCAGAATAATAATTAAACATTTAGTGAGCTACTTTACTTTTATGGCTACATTCTTTCCTCCTTCGCAAGCCTCTAACCTCTGGCAACTCTGGCAACATGGTGCAAAAACTTATCCTGATACGATCGCCCTTTACGATCCCCATGCTAAGCCGCCCGTCAGAATTTCCTACAAAGACACCTTTGAGCAAATTAATGCTTTTGGGGCTGGCTTGCGATCGCTGGGTATCCAGTTTGGTGAAAAAGTTGCCCTAATTGCCGATAACTCACCACGTTGGTTGATTGCTGATCAAGGGATTTTAGCGATCGGGGCAGCTAATGCCACCCGCAGCTCCCAAGCTGAACGTAGCGAATTGCTCTACATCATTGAGCATAGTGATAGTGTTGCGATCGTCGTTGAGAATCTCGCTACCCTCAAAAAACTCGAACCTGAACTACATACATTGTCCGTCAAGCAAATTATTTTGCTCTCAGACGAAACACCACCCGAAGGTGCGTTAAACTTTCAGCAACTACTGACAAGAGGCAGCAGCAAAGACCTAGGTAATGTAGACATAAAGCGCGACACACTGGCGACGCTGATCTATACCTCAGGCACAACTGCCAAGCCTAAAGGGGTAATGCTAACTCACGGTAATTTCTTGTTTGAAGTTGAAGCCGCCCAATCAGTCTTGAAACTGAACGTTAACGAAAAAGTATTAAATATTTTACCAACATGGCATTCTTACGAACGTACCTTTGAGTATTTCGCTTTTTCACAAGGTTGCACCGAGATTTACACCAATCTCCGCATGATCAAAAAAGATCTCAAGGAGCAGAAACCACATTACATGGTTGCTGTGCCGCGTCTGTGGGAATCGATCTATGAAGGAGTACAGAAAAATTTTCGCGATCAGCCTGCTAACAAACAGCGTTTAGTCAATTTCTTTTTCAAAGTTAGCCACAAATATATAGTTGCTAAGCGGATTTTTCAAGGGTTAAATGTCGAAAATCTTTATCCTTCTTTAGTTGATAAATTAGTCGCATTGCCCTCAGTTATAGCGCTGTGGGGTCTTCACAAACTTGGCGATAAATTGGTTTATCAAAAAGTGCGCGAAGCAACTGGCGGACAACTCAAATATGTTGTCAGTGGTGGCGGCTCGATCGCCGAACACCTTGAAGACTTTTATGAAATTGTTGGCATCGAAATTTTGGGCGGCTATGGCTTGACCGAAACCTCACCAATTACCCATGTGCGTTGTCCAAATCGCAATATTCGCGGTGGCGACGGACAGCCCGTACTTAATACCGAAACTCGCATTGTCGATATGTCTACAAGAGCCGATGTGCCAGTCGGTCAGCAGGGGTTAGTTTTAATTCGGGGACCACAAGTGATGCAGGGATATTACAAAAATCCTGAAGCCACGGCTAAAGCGATCGATCCACAAGGCTGGTTTGATACAGGGGATTTGGGCTATGTCAGCAAATGGGATGACTTGGTAATTACAGGTCGATCTAAGGATACGATCGTCTTAACTAATGGCGAGAATATTGAGCCACAGCCGATCGAAGATGCTTGTATCCGTAGTGCCTATATCGATCAGGTAGTACTAGTGGGGCAAGACCAAAAGCAGTTGGGTGTCTTGATTGTTCCTAATCTATCGGCACTAGAAGCCGCAGGTTTAGTTCCTGCTGATTCTAATTTGGTGGATATTTTGCCAATATTAAATAATCCCAAAATTCGGAATCTCTATCGCGAAGAACTCAACCGTGAAGTCCAAAACCGCCCAGGGTATAGCATTAACGATCGCATCGGTGTTTTCGAGTTCTTACCTGAGCCCTTTACCATCGATAATGGGTTCCTAACGCAAACATTCAAGATCCGACGTAACATCGTATTTGAGCGTTATCAAGATATTATTGTCAAAATGTTTACTTCATAATGTGAAGGCGGCTTCGCCGCTCTCGCATTAAAAACTACTTCATAATGTGAAAGCGGCGAAGCCGCTCTCGCATTAAACACTACTAAATTTGGAGATAAGTGTGAATTCGATGGATTTTTCTAATCAGCTTTTATTGCGTCGCACCGCCAATATTCAAGTAATTGTGACGCAGCGCTGGAAAGAGGAAATGCAGCAACAACTGCAACAACAAATTGCGCAACTTGATGGTCAAGTGCAACAAGTCGATGGTCAAGGCTCACGACAGATTAACGAAATTGAACGCCAAAGCATCAAACCATTTTCTGCCGAAGTCTCCAATGCGATCGAAGGCATTCGCGCCGAAATGAATCGGGTCAAGGCCGAATTATTAGAACAAAAGAATCAATTGTTGACCCAATTGACCCAAGTTCAAAATCTGGAACTAGAGCAAGAAGTTTCCCAAGGACAACTTGACAGCTACTTCCCCGCAGGTAAAGGCGATAACTTGATTGCCCAAATGCGTGTAGAAATCGTCCTCCGTGACGGCATCGTCGAAGATATCCGTACTGGTTTTCCTGCTGTCTAATTAAAAAGCCTGCTGAAAACAGCAGGCTTTTTTTGTATCCGCCCACTTACCCCTAAACGCATGAACGTTCTACTGGTTTATCCACTTTTTCCAAAAACATTTTGGTCTTATGAAAAAATCTTGGAGCTAGTAAATCGCAAAGTGTTACTACCACCGCTAGGGTTGATCACGGTTGCGGCAATTTTGCCCCAAGAATGGAACTTTAAACTAGTCGATCGCAATGTACGCACAATCACAGAGGCGGAGTGGCAATGGGCGGATCTAGTGATTTTATCGGCAATGATCGTCCAAAAAGATGACCTTTTGTCTTTAATCAAAGAAGCAAAGCAACGTGGCAAAAAAGTTGCTTGTGGTGGGCCCTATCCTACTTCCGTACCTGAAGACCCTCAAAGTGCAGGTGTTGATTACCTAATTTTGGATGAAGGCGAAATTACTTTGCCGATGTTTGTCGATGCGATCGCCAAAGGAGAAACAAGTGGCACATTCCGCACCACCGAAAAACCAGATATTACTGGTACTCCTGTGCCGCGTTTTGATCTTTTAGAATTGGATGCTTATGACTCGATGTCGATTCAGTTCTCGCGGGGATGCCCTTTCCAATGCGAATTCTGCGACATCATCGTGCTGTATGGACGCAAACCCCGTACCAAGACTCCTGCCCAACTACTTGCCGAACTTGACCGTCTCAATGAGCTAGGTTGGCGACGTAGCGTATTTATGGTTGATGACAACTTTATTGGTAACAAGCGTAACGTCAGGTTGTTGCTACAAGAGTTGAAAATTTGGCAGCTAAATCATCAATATCCTTTCAGTTTTATCACCGAAGCATCGGTAGATCTAGCGGCGGATCAAGAACTGATGGATCTGATGATGGACTGTCGTTTTGATGCCGTGTTTGTTGGGATTGAAACTCCCGACGAAGAAAGCTTGCAACTCACTCAAAAGTTCCAAAATACACGCTCTTCTTTGATTGAAGCCGTCGAAACAATCACCAAGACAGGATTGCGGGTAATGGCTGGCTTTATCATTGGGTTTGACGGTGAAAAATCTGGTGCAGGCGATCGCATTGTCCAATTTGTAAAACAAACTGGCATTCCTGCCACCACTTTTGCAATGTTGCAAGCACTGCCTCATACGGCGCTCTCCCATCGCCTCGAAAAAGAAGGTCGCTTACGGAGTGGAAATGGCAATATCAACCAGACCACGCTGTTAAATTTTGTGCCGACACGCCCTATCGAAGAGATCGCGCGGGAATATGTTGAAGCCTTTTGTGCTATTTACGAGCCGAATGCCTACCTTGATCGGGTTTACAGCTATTACCTGAAGATGGGCGCACCTAGAGTTAAACCGCCAGCTCAGTCCCCTAGCTGGGTTGATCTCAAGGCTCTTGCGATCGTGGTATGGAGACAAGGATTTAAACGCAATACTCGTTGGAAGTTCTGGCATCATTTGTTTAGCATGATCAAGAAAAACCCTGCGGTTTGGGAACAATACCTCACTGTCTGCGCTCACAATGAACATTTCATGGAGTACCGCGATATCGTGCGCAATGAAATTGAAGTACAGCTTGCTGCTTATTGGGTAGAAGAAGAACGGCTGAAAAAACTTCAGGATGTTTCTAAAAAGGAGCTTGATCTTCTTGCTAGCTAAGCTCATAAGGGGAGGTGCTTCGCACCGCCCCTTATAATATTTACAGTACAACATTAATCAAACCCAACCCCAAAATATAAATAATGCGTGTTTTACTCGTCTATCCCTTATTCCCTAAAAGCTTTTGGTCGTTTGAAAAAACTCTAGAATTAGTTGGTTATAAGGCTCAACTACCGCCTCTTGGCATGGTTACAGTTGCTGCGATCTTGCCACAAACTTGGGAATTTAAGCTAGTCGATCGCAATATTCGTGATATCACCGAAGCCGAGTGGCAATGGGCGGAAGTAGTGATCCTCTCGGCTATGATCGTCCAAAAGGAAGATTTCTTAGCCCAAATCCAAGAAGCCAAGAAACGCGGTAAATTAGTTGCCGTAGGTGGCCCCTACCCCACAGCTCTCCCAGAAGAAGCGAAAGTTTCGGGCGCAGATTTCTTGATCCTTGATGAAGGCGAAATTACTTTGCCGATGTTTGTCGAAGCAATTGAAAGAGGCGATCGCTCAGGTATCCTCAGAGCCAATGGCGAAAGACCTGCGGTAACCGAAACGCCGATCCCTCGTTTCGAGCTGCTCGAAATGAACCGCTATGCCGAAATGTCGGTACAGTTTTCTCGCGGTTGTCCTTTCCAATGCGAATTTTGCGACATCATCGTTCTTTATGGACGCAAGCCCCGCACTAAGACCCCCGCGCAAATTCTTGCCGAATTGCAATATCTCTACGATCTCGGCTGGCGGCGCAGTATCTTTATGGTTGATGACAACTTCATTGGCAATAAGCGCAACGTGAAAGTCATGCTCCAAGAGCTAAAACCTTGGATGAAGGAACGCAATTATCCCTTCTCCTTTGCCACAGAAGCATCGGTCGATCTTGCGCAAGATCCTGAAATGATGCAGATGATGGTGGAATGTAATTTTGGTTCCGTCTTCCTCGGTATCGAAACCCCTGACACTGATAGTTTGGCTCTGACCAAGAAGTTCCAGAACAATCGTGATCCTCTCTCAGAATCAGTGATTAACATCGCCAAAGCGGGCATCCGCGTCATGGCTGGGTTTATCATCGGCTTTGATGGTGAGAAAAAAGGTGCAGGCGATCGCATCGTCCAATTTGTCGAAGAAACCGCCGTTCCCACAGCACTATTCAGTATGCTGCAAGCTTTGCCCGATACGGGCTTATGGCATCGCTTGAATAAAGAAGGGAGGATGATTAAGCAAAACAGCAATGGACATCAAGCCACTTTGATGAACTTCGTACCTACCCGTCCGCTCGAAGACATCGCAAATGAATATGTTCATGCCTTCTGGACTCTGTACGATCCCTTGGTTTTTCTCAATCGCACCTACCGCCATTTCTTGATTTTGGGCGAATCACCCTATAAAAGCCTCAAACGAGAAAAGACTGATAAAAAGAAAAAAACGGAATGGACAGCTATTCGCGCATTGTTAATCTTGGCTTGGCGACAAGGTTTTGTCCGCAAAACGCGCTTCCAATTTTGGATTAATCTCTTTGACTTGATGAGGCGTTATCCCAACGTGGTCATTAGCTATCTATCAGTTTGTTCTCAAGCAGAACATTTTCTTGAATATCGTATGATTGTCCGTCAACAGATTGAAGCGCAACTGGCTGATTATCTTGCTAATCCTCCTATAGTTCAACCGAAGGTTCTATCAAAGGTGGAACCAGTAGAGCAAATGCAAGATTTGCAAGAAGTTAAGTGACAATAAACAAAAGCGGCGCTAAGCGCCGCTTTTGTTTTATTCAAAAATTTGGGCGAGGGGGCAAGAGAATTCTGGCAATAATGGTGAAGTGAGTGTATCACTTACAAATAGAGTCATGGTTAGTTTAAGAATGCCATTCTCGCGGCGATATACTTGGATTTGCTTAGCTCTCCAATCGGCGATCCAATATTCCAATACACCTTGAGATGAATAGAGCTTTAACTTAACTTCGCGATCGCGTCTTTCATTTTCTTTACCTGATGACAGGATCTCGATCGCAAGATCTGGCGCACCAAGTAAATGTCCTGACTCATCAATCAAAGCTTCATATTTTTCTCTGCTGACCCATACTAAATCAGGAATAACATCATCTTTATCACCAAAGATCACACCTGCTCCCATGGCTACATATCCAAGCCCTGTGATTTTAGACCATGATTTTAGCGCATAATAAAAATTCCCGCAGGTATCTTGATGATTCCAGTGAGGCGCTCTAGTCACGCAAAGTTCTCCATTAATAATTTCATAACGGTTGCCGTTGTCGGGCAGGAGCTCTAGGTCGGCGCTTGTCCAGAGGAGCTTATCTTCTGTGGCGATTGGGATTTTGGAATCTGCGATCGCTTGAGTCATAATGTTTTCCTAAGCAGAGCGATATAGTAATTATAACAAGCCATCTCCATGCAGGGGCTTGAATTTTAAGGGGATAGTGATTACACAGGTTGTTCCTCGTCCAACTTCGCTACTGATGGAAATATTCCCTTGATGTAAATCCACACATTTTTTGACGACAACTAAACCTAGACCAGTGCCAGAGATGGTCTTCACATTTTTACCTCGATGAAAAGGCTCAAACAATTGTTTTTGATCTTCTAGTAAGATACCAATTCCTTGATCTTGCACTTGAATTATGAGGTTGTCTGATTGGAACTCTAGAGAAAGAGATATATTCCCAGCTTGGGGAGAATATTTAATTGCGTTAGAAAGTAAATTAGAGAGCATCGATCGCAATAATTTTTCATCCAGACAAACATGCAGAGAATTGCCTTGACAACTAAAAGTGAGTTGGTGCAGATTTCCAGCACTGAGTTGCATCTCTTCGACAAAATGACAGCAATAGGCTTCTAGTGCTAGAGGTTTAGGGTTAAACGCGAGTTTTCCTGTCTCAGCACGATTGATTGTCAAAATGTCATCCAGTAACTGCACCATATTCCGAACTGAATCTTGAATACGATGTAAGTTACGCAATCTTTTTTCAGTATTATCCCATTCCTGTTGAGAGTTTTCGAGAACCTGTGCAGCCGCTAGCGCTGTGCTCAATGGCGTGCGAAACTCATGGGATGCCATTGAGAAAAAGCGCGTTTTTAAAGCACTTAGTTCTTTCTCTCTTTCAAGGGCTAGCCAAATTTCATCAAGACGTTTACGTTCGGTGATATCGCGAGCATTGACCATAACGCGCAAAGTCGCAGCACTATCAGCAAAGGGCTGACTGATGGCCTCAAGAATCCGCCAAGAACCATCTTGATGCCGATGCCGAAATTCGATGGGATTGAGAATTTCTGCTTGATTATTATTGGTGAGGCGATCGCACAATGTCACCTGCGGAAAACTTTGAGCGATCGGCAAATCCTCTGGATGAATAAATGCATTTACATTTGCGCCAACAAGCTCAGTTACCGCATACCCTAAAACCTTTTCGACGGAGGGGCTAACATAGCCAATTGTGCCATCGGGGTCGAGGATCATAATGATATCTAAAGCATTTTCGATCAGCGATCGGAAGCGTTCTTCGCTTTGTCGAAGCGCCTGTTCTACCTGCTTGCGCTCAGTGGTGTCACGCTGTACAGCAATCCAATGGGTGTACCAGCCTTTAGCATTAGCGACAGGCACTAGGCTAAATTCATTCCAAAATTCCGATCCATCTTTGCGATAGTTAATGACTTCAACCGTGATAGATTCCCATCGGGAAAGTGCATTACGAACTTTCTGGAGCTGGGCTTGATCCGTTTTTGCTCCTTGCAAAATTCTTGGCGTTTGTCCTAATACCTCTTCGGGTTCGTAGCCAGTGATCCTTGTAAAAGCTTCATTTACATAGAGGATTCTAGGGCCAGGAGCGTCAATAGGTTCAGCTTCGGTAACGATAACCGCATCGTTGGTATTGACCACAACAGATTGCAATAGTCGAACTTGTTCGGCTTGTCTTTTTTGTTCAGAAATATCTGCAATTACCGCGACGAGTCCGCTGATTTCGCCATTTGTATCGGGCAAGGGAGCCGCCGAAAAAATGATGTCGATCGCAGATCCATCTTTTTTAAAGCGAGACATTTCCAATCTAGTATAGGTTTTGCCTTGAAGAACACTATTTTGGATATTTGTACTATCTTCCAATTGTTCATCTAATAGAATTGGACTAGGACGATTAATTACCTCATCTTCTTTCCAGCCAAACATATGCTCAGCAGCAGGATTCCAGATTTTGACTCTCCCATCCAAATCTAGCATGAAAATTGCACGGGGAGAAGCGCTGACTAAAGCTTGTAGGGTTTCATTAGTATGGCGCAGGGCAACTTCAGTACGTTGCCGTTCTGAAATCTCAGCCCTTAGAGAAGCATTAACATTTGCAAGTTCGACGGTACGTTCTTGGACTCGTTGTTCGAGTTGCGTATTGAGATGTTGAAGTTGTTTATACAGCTCTGATTGTTGAATAGCGATCGCAACTTGAGTAGCGAGTTGTTTCATTAGTTCCACTTCCCAGTCTTCCCATTGGCGTGGACGATTGCATTGATGAGCAATCAATAATCCCCATAGATATGGCTGAGAAGTTTCTGACTCATTTTCTTTGCGATTCTCTTGAATAATTGGGACTACTAATTTGGCTTGTACTCCAAACTGTTTTACAAAATCAGCAAGACATAATTCTACATCTGCTTGTTTCACGTTTGAAATGGAACGTGCTTTACCCAAAGAGTAAGCTTGATGATATTGTTGAGGGAAGACTTCTTCGGGAAATACCTGACCTAAGATACTGGGGTAGGGTGGTAAGACAGTCTCATGGATAGCGCTACCAGTGCCATCATCCCATAGTCGATAAATTAGGACGCGATCAGCTTGCAAAAAGAGTTGGACTTCTCTAACTGTGGTGGCAAGAACTTCATCAAGATTGAGGGATTGGCGAATTTGCTGAGCAATTTGGGTAACCAGTCTTTCGCGATCGCTTTGCTGTCGCAATAATTTTTCTGTGCGACGACGGCGATTTCCTTCTCTTGTAAAAAAAAAGAAGCCTACTAACAGGATTAAAATGCTAAGGAAAACCCCGATCGCATAATAACTAATCATACTCCCAACTATCCCCATAGGGACGTAGTGTAAAACGCTCTAACTAAACATAAACATTCTTAAAAAAGCCTTGCTTTGCAACAAGGCTTTTTTAAGGTTGTTTATAAATTATAAGGTTTACAACCCAAGCAAAACTCCCAATATCAAGAAGCCAACAATACCAACTCCAGCATAGGTAATCCCTGCACCAATTTTGCCGATAA
Source organism: Pseudanabaena sp. OTE_75_metabat_487_sub (assembly GCA_031378395.1). Taxonomy (GTDB): domain Bacteria; phylum Cyanobacteriota; class Cyanobacteriia; order Pseudanabaenales; family Pseudanabaenaceae; genus Pseudanabaena. The sequence goes on along the minus strand of JANNDZ010000651.1, from coordinate 3,175 downwards.
TTGCAGGTGGGTTCTTCTGCCATTCCCAGCGCACATAATCCAATTTTGCTGCACCTTTAGTGCCTTTAAAGACTTGTTTGGGCAAGCGATCGCGATAGTCAGTTCCATACCTTGACATGTGAGCAAAGGTGACTTCGCCCTTAGTGCGCTGAGGCAGGATACGGCGACGTTGATAGGGAACAATACTATCGCCAAAGTTACTGAGATATTCTTCGCTATTGAGCAAATCATCCACAAAAGCTTGGATGCCTTTGGTCGCAATCACAATCGACCATGCAATCTTTTCGCGATCGCTATAGACATTACGTCCCAGAATTCGCTGGATACAAATCTCAGCAAAGCGATAGTTGTTATTACTATCAAAAGTCAATCGTCTGAAGGAATCAGATAATACCAAGCCGCGAATGAATCCTCTAACTGTAATTTGCCCAGATCGTAACTGCGATTCTAGATTTACTTGACGATGGCTCTCTAGCATCTGCTGTTCGTTACAGATTTGACGGTAGGCAGCGCTGATTAGCAGATCTAGTTCAAAACCAGACAGCAGATTATCGGTGCTATAAATCCGAGGTTGCTCATCACCTGCGACTTCAAAGCCAGCCACACGCTGATTTTGGGATAAAGGATTGTACTCTAACAATGGAATCGACATAAATTCTTTCCTAAGGGATTTTAAATTTGACTAAATAAATCACTGGATTTTGCAGAACTTGGTGCTTTGCACCAAGTTCTGCATTGAGCGTTAACTATTGAAAACACGGCTGCGCCATTTGTTCAGTCGCGCATCACCGATCGCGGCATATCTCCGCGCATCAGCAATTTGAGATTGCAGGTTGGCAATCTGTTCAAGCTGGTTATCTGACTGTTGTAATAATGAGTCAGCAGGATTGCTTTGAACCGAGGTAACCGAAGGTTGCCAAGCAGTTTTGATATAGGAGGCTCCAATGGAAGCCGATGGACGGAGTTCGGTTAGTTGTTTTTGCAAACTTTCGATGATGAGATCTTGATCGAGCAGAGTTTGTCGTAATGCTTGTTCGGCAACAAAGTTTGCCGATGTCGCCCAAGATTGAGTTTGGTGGATACCTGATGTTTTTGGCTTAAAGACCTCAGCAAGGATGGCAGCAGCATCGCTGACTTTGAGCTTACCGTAGGGAGAATTCTGAATAATCGCTCTGGTCAGTTGTGGCTTGTTATTGGTGGCGAGATCCTTGTCACTGCTGGAGGCACTCCGCAATAATTGGAACATATTGGTAAATTCCAACATTGATTGTCCATTCTGAGAGCTAAAACCTCGGTAATAGGGAACGATCGCTTCACCAAAAGCGGTTTGATACTCATCACTATCGATATAAGTATCAATATCTGCTTCAAAACCAGAATTGTCTAGAACACTGCTGTGATAGCGCATTTCATCAAAATTGTCGGGCGCACGTCCAAGCAGATGCTTAAAGTTCAACTCGATCGCTCGATAGCGATAGCAACTATCAAAGAAGCGAGAGCGATAAAACTCAGACTTTGCCAACTGGCGCACAAATTCGCGCACACTTAGTTCGCCGCGCTTAAACTGAGATTCAGCAGTAGTTAGACGTTCGCTCTCCATGACATGAGCATTGCCAAATACCTGACGATAAACGGCTCGAATCACAACTTCAAGATCCGCATCCGAGGAACCAACACAGAATTCTACTGGGGCAGTCTCTTTGAATGGTTGGTAAGCTTCATAAAACTGTTGCTGACGTTCGGGTTCATTAGCCGACTTAGGCACAACTGGCTTGAAAGATAGATCGGGTGATCCATTTCTTAATCCAAAAACCTTGGATAAAAGTTGATTAACATCAGTAACAGCCGCAGGACGTTGCCATTGTGAAGGTGCACCTTTTAGCTGTGCGATCGCGCTGGGACGATTTCGCAAAATATAGCTATTCAGGCGAGAGCGATTTTGATGTTTCGGATCTTTATCGCTGCTAGCTGAGCCGCGCAAAAGCTGAAACATATGCGTAAATCCGACCATTTTCTTACCCATCTGGGTTTTATGCCCACGATAGTAAGGAACGGTATCTTCGCCAAAAGCATCATGATATTCATCGCTATCGATGTAATCATTGATCTCCATCTCAAACCCACCGCAATCGAGTAATTGGGCATGATCAGCCATCTCTTCTGCACTTTCTGGAGCGCGACCGAGTAAATGCTTGAAGTTGAGTTCTATTGATCGCATTCGTGGACATGGCTCAAAAAATCTAGCGCGGTACTGTTCTGAAAGGGCAATCTGACGCACAAATTCACGCACAGAGATATCGCGCTGCTTAAGCTGAGACTCGGCAACAGTCAACCTCTCGCTCTCCATGACATGAGCATTGCCGAGCACTTGGCGATAGGCGGCGCGAATGACTAGATCGATATCAGCTTCAGAATGATTTTGCCAAAGTTGAATCGGCGCTGTTTCATCGAATCGGCTAACCCCTAGGTTTGCCTCTGGATTAACCAGTGGATTTATAAAAGTACTAACCATGTTAAAGACCTATGTCGTGGATCAATTGAACTTGTATTTATTCTTGGGTTTATTAAAGAGATGTAATTAAACAAGCATTTATAGATGTATTTGATTTATTTAAGTAAAATTAAACCTGCTCATCAAATCTTGTCCGAAAACTGCCGTATTTAATCCAATAGCGTTTTAAATCGTGATGAGGAGTATGTAAACTTGCCTTCGCACGATATAAAACAATCTGTCGATGATCGCCAATCCAAACTTTACCTACAGAATCGATCGCAATAACAGTTCCACCCAAAGCTCTAATTGATTCAGTAAATCTATCAAGAGCAGAATAGTCCATCGTTTCAAAGACAAAAAAGTTTCCCGAACAAATGACATGGCGACTTCTAATCCAAGATTGCACTCTTTTTTCAGCGAGTGGAGGCAGTATTCCAATTGAGGGAGTAGCGATCGCAAGACTCATAATGATCAGAATTTGAAACGTTTTGAAATTCTAAATAGATGAAGAACTTGTCTTAGCTACTGTGATTTAAGCTGCATCAAACAACTGATTTGTGATTAAAAGTATTGCTTTGCAATATTTTTAATCAGGTAGTCCTGCAAATGAAAGGATTTGTATAGGTAAGAATGTGCGGCGCGAAGCGCCGCATATTCTTACCTATACAAATCCGTTCCTTT
>JANNDZ010000638.1:0-6488 GCA_031378395.1 Pseudanabaena sp. OTE_75_metabat_487_sub | reverse complement strand
CAATACCATTTTTGTTTTTAGCGGCGATCACAGCTTTAACTCCGCAAAGGCAAGCACTATTAGATTGGGTGAGATTTGGCGCATTATCAACTACCGAAGAGAATCCATCAGGATTTGGATATATTCTGCGCGATCTAATTTGGTCAGACAAAAGCCCTGCTCCGATCGCGATCGTCCTCAACCTTGTATTTACCCAAGTGCCAATTTTGATCTGGGTAAACTCATGGGGTGATTCAAGTATGCGCGGCAAGGCAATGGTTGTATTAGTATCCTTTACAATATCTATACTTTTAATTACTCTAATTGCCCAACTAGTTCTATTTCTAAAGACAAGAAACCCTTCAGCATGGGTAACAGGAATAATTTCTGCCTTAACTTTTCTACCAGTTTTAATTATGCTAAGCCTATCGATTAGCCCTGATCGCTATGCTGGTTTGTGGCTATTTTTTGGATATCCTTGGTTAGTTGTGTCAAACATCCAAATTTCCGATATTATTTTGGCATTCTCTGGGCAAATTTCTGTAATAATTGCGCTGACATTGCAACTAATTTATCAGCTACAACGCGCTAAAATGCGAGAGACTTAATGACTCTGATTTTGGTTTTACTGCGACGCAGGCATAGAAAAACTAAAGTTTCTGATTTCAAAAGACTAGTAGACGTTTGAGCATCACAACATGGCACAGTCAACCACTGCTAAGCAGATCGCCACAACGGGGACAGTCCCCGATGTAGAGCTACAGCGAGTATTTAAAATGTTCGGGGCAAATACCGTTGTCCAAGGTGTCGATCTGCAAGTGCAGAGAGGTGAGCTTTTTAGCATCTTGGGGCCATCGGGTTGTGGCAAAACCACTTTACTCAGACTGATTGCAGGTTTTGAGGAGCCATCAGCAGGTGAAGTGCTGATTCAAGGCAATCCCATGACCTATATTCCAGCCTATCAGCGACCAGTAAATACAGTTTTCCAAAGCTATGCTCTTTTCGGGCACATGACTATATTTGATAATGTTGCCTTTGGCCTATCAGTGAAAGGAGTTGCCAAGCCAGAAATTCAGCAACGGGCAAAGGATGCCCTCAAGCTAGTGAGGCTTGACCACATGAGCGATCGCTATCCTAATCAAATATCTGGGGGGCAGCAGCAACGGGTGGCTCTAGCTCGCGCTCTGGTCAATCGCCCTAAAGTGATTTTGCTAGATGAGCCATTAGCTGCCCTTGACTTTAAACTTCGTAAAGAACTGCAAGTGGAGCTGTCCAACTTACAGTATGAACTGGGTATTTCCTTCATAATGGTTACCCATGATCAAAGCGAGGCTCTGGCAATTTCTTCAAGAATTGCAGTGATGAATCAAGGGCGCATCGAGCAGATCGGCACACCCTCAGAGGTTTATGATCGACCATCTTCGGCTTTTGTAGCAGACTTTGTCGGCGAAACGAACTTATTTGAATGTCGGGTGATTGAGCAAGATGGAGCATTTGTGGAGTTGCGATCGTCCACTGGTTTAGCGATCGTTGCGGCAAAGCCCAGACATTGGCTACCGATTCCTGAAGCTGTAGTTAGTGTGCGTCCAGAAAAAATTAAGCTCTCCACCGAATATCCTAATCAGCCCTACAATACCTATCGCGGTATTCTCAATAATGTCCTGTATCTAGGCGATCACTCGCAGTTCGTGGTAGATATTCATGCTAGCGAAAATGTACCACCTGTCAGAGTCATGCTAGTACGTTCTAATCACCAAGGCGAGAAGACCCCTCCTTTTGATAGTCAGGTATATGTTTCATGGATGCCTGAAGATTGTGTGGCTCTTCCCAAAACTACAGTTGCGACCTAAATTCTCCTAAATTTCAATTATGCATATCTCTCGGCGCAAATTTCTTAGACAAACTGCCTATGTCACATCGGCGATGGCTAGTGCATCAACTCTGGCGGCATGTGGCATTTTTGAGAAGAGTCCCCAAGAAACAAAGGCTGGCGGAGATGAAGTAGAGCGACCAGTTACTCAAGACAAAAGCACTCTATATCTCTATGGCTGGGCTACATACGTTAATAACCAAGAAGTTTTAGATAATTTCACAAAAGAAACGGGAATTAAAGTTGTTGGTGATACCTATGACTCTAATGAAGTCATGTTGGCAAAGCTAGAGGCTTCGGGCGGAAGATCGGGCTATAGCGTTATTTATCCAAGTGACTATATGGTGACGCAGATGCGCGATTTAAAACTGCTAGCACCACTCAATAAAAAATTATTGCCCAATATCAAAAATATTGCCGCTAATTATTTAGATCTGCCTCACGATCGCGGCGCTATCTTCAGTATCCCTGTAAGTTTGGGTACAACTGGGTTTGCATATAATGTCGAGGCAGTTAAGTCAATTATTGGGGAAGAGCCTCTTGATTGGCGATATCTATGGGATAACAAAGAAAAGCTGCGAATTACCCTAGTTAATGATCCGCGTGAAGTGCTCGGTATGGCTCTACATACTCTGGGGCACTCTTACAACACCAAAGAAATTCCAAAGATTGAGAAAGCTTTCCAAAAATTGCAGGAATTGACACCTGCGATCGCCAACTTCACCACTGATGCATGGCGAGATCCTCTTGCTTCGGGAGATCTAATGATATGCATGGCATTTTCTGGAGATGCGATCAGTTTGGCAAGGCAAGATCCAAACATCAAATATGTACTGCCCAATAACGGTACATCGATCTGGACAGATACCATGGCAATACCCAGAGGTGCGTCAAATATCGAAGGTGCTCATGCATGGATAAATTATGTAATGAGACCTGAAGTTGCCGCTAAAATTAGTGATGCGAATAGTTTTGGGACAACTAATAAATTGGCGAAATCGATGATCCCTGATGATCTAAAAGCGATTAAGGCTCTGGAACCATCGGAAGCAATTATTGCCAAAAGCGATCGCATTGCCAAGCTCAATCCTGAAATTCTCCAAGTATATGAAGGTTTCTGGACACGCTTAACCACAGGGTTAGGATAAAAAATCCTAGTTATGAAGGTTTCGCGCAAAGAGCTACTCTCATAACTTTTTAAAGCTCTCGCAATCATTCCCAAAGACTTATATGACATCACCACATCCCCCAAATCCAACTAGTAATATCTCTCTAGGCAATAATCCTTTTATCTGGGGAAATATCGCTTTACTTGCTATTGTGCCTTGGTTATTGGCGCTAAGTATGGCTGGCTTAGCGGTTGGTGATCCTGTCTTTCCTGAGTGGTTTGAGATCTTTCTATTGGGATTCCCTGCGATCGCATTGGTGGCTTGGGTACAGTGGCAACAGCCGATCTCGCCATTTAGTTTATGGTTTGTGGCGAAGCCAAGTGAGAGTCTAAGCGATCAAGAGCGTCAGATTCTTACTCTGGTTAAGCAGCATAGTAATGGTTGGTATGTGACGGGTTGGATTGCTATGGCTGTTGCGATAGTCATGAGTGCTATATTTTGCAAGATTTATATATCTGCACCATTAGCTCAAGCGATCACGCCATTTCCCGCTGGTTTACGCTTGTTTGGTATCCTATGGGCGGAGATTTTCTTTTTATTAAGTAATGTGATTTTGCAAGCTGGGATTTCAGCTTTGAGGATTAAATTAACAGCCGAGTCAGAGCTAAACGGATTGAAGCCATTTAATCCTGAAAAAATTAAAAGTGGTTTTACAACTGTCGGCTGGCAATCGCCTCAAATATTAAAGTTTTTTGAAGAAGATGCGATCGCTCAAGTATCAGATGATTTGCCCAAGATCGAAGTTGCTGAGCCGTCTCCAGATGTAAAAGAATCTCAAGAAGCTCCTGATGCTGAAGCAATAGAGCCTAGTAATTTTGTTGCTGAAGTCACGCATGAGGCAGTCTCAGACATTGATGCCCTTGTTGAAGACTCGATGTCTGAGCCTAAGGCGATCACAGATACATCTGAAGATCTTATTGCAGAGCCACTTAAGTTTGTTGAAGATTCTGAAGTTGTAGAATCTTTTGGCTCATTGAAATCTACAGAAATTATTTCAGAGCCAGAGATTGAGACAATTCCACAGGAAGAGATCATTCAAGAACCTGAAGAATTAGCGCCTATTGAATTTCTTGCATCTCCAGAAATTGAGACTTTAGATATTACTGATACTTCCTCAGAGCCAGATATTGAACCTGAGACTAATACGGAGGTTGCTGATGTCAGTCTAGACAATGATTTTGTTGAAGAAGTTGAAGAATTAGAAATTAGTGCGATCGATGCTGAAGAATCGCTAACTGAGACGATTTCTGAAACTGACTCTGTGCCGTTTATTGAAGAAATTCAGGCTGAGATAAGTTTAGATGAAGAAATGTCTCAGACTGAGGAATTAGAACCTACTGAGATTGTTGCGGAGATTGAGAATGAGCAATTTCTTGATATTACAGATCCTACCTCAGAGCCTGAGAGCGCAACTGTTTTAGAAGTTGCTGATGTTAGCTTAGACGAACAGTTGATTGAAGAGGCTGAAGAATCTCTAACAGAGACAATTTCCGAATCCGAAATCGAACAATTTGTTGAAGAGCCTCAGATTGAGACAATTTCAAATCAAGAAATTGTGCAAGAGACTGAAGAATTAAATCCGTTTGAGCTTGTTGAAGATGAAAAGTCCGATATTGAAGCATTTTTAAATGCTACCAAAAATGAGCCTATTCTGGATGAAGAGATTGACGAAGAAGCTGAGGAATTAGAATCTTTTGAGATACCTGAAGAGCCTGAACTGACATTTTTAGAAATTCCAGATGCTATTCCAGAGTCAGAAATCGAAGGAAATGAACAAGCAGAAACGAAATTAGAGATTTCTGACGATATTCTAGAGGAGCAATTTACTGAAGATAGTGAAGAAGTAGAATCTCTTGAAACTATTGAAGGTGAAACTGAGGAGGTTTCAAATACAGCCCTAACAAGTGATAGCAAACGGAGTCTTGATTTTTTAAAAAAGTCACGAAAAATTGGAGGCGCACAAAAAAAACAAGGGTTTGGTAAACCAATAAAACGCGATATTGTCTCAAGTCCAGACGCTGTAGAGCCTGATGAGCCTGTACAAGCAGTAGAACAAGATGCGATCGCTCATCCTGTGATGGAAATTGAGTCGGATCTGGAATTCCCAGATCCAATCTCAGAGCAAGAGATGATTGCAGAACTTAATGAAGAGATGAATCTTGAGGCGATCGCAACACCCATTGAGCAAGATTTAGAAGCGACAGAAATCAAAACTCCAGATTTTGACGATGAATTAGATGAGCTTATTGCCTTTAATGCTTATGTTGAGAACATTCTCAGAGAATATCTAAAAGATAATGACGAAGAATCTAAAAATGAGGAACCTTTGGATGAGGAAACCCCTGAACAAGTTGATCTATCAATAGTTTTTGATCCAGCCATAGAAGCGATCGAGATCGCTAAAGAAAGCGTAGAAGCTTTCACTGAAAACCTACCAGATCTAGAAAATCAAGTTCCTGCCGACATTACTGAAGAGATTTCTGGTAATGAGCAATCACCCCAAGATCCTGAATATTTAGTTCAAGAACTTCTCGTTGATAAGTTTTTAGCAAGAATAGAAGAACTGAATATTGCAGACAAAGCTAACAGAGCTGCTAATGAGCAAACTACAGAAAACATCTCAAAGCCCGATGCTGAGATTGACGAGTTTGCCGATCTTGAGGCGCTATTAGACAGAAAACCTGAAAATCCTGATACTAGGATTTAAGCGATCGCAATTCCTGACCATTGCACCTGCGGCGCTCTGGGGTGTGGATTAGGATTGTTTAGAAAATAACGTCGATAGGAAAAGAATATTTCTTCATGTTGTAGCGTGCAGTAAGGTGCGATCGCCACATTTTCTACTAACATGCCTAATTCTTGAAGTTGCTGCAATTGCACTTGACGCAAATCGAGTTTGACTCGTTCTGGATGCTCATCAGGCTGCAATCCAACTGTTTGATTAATCGTTGCGGTTACCTGTTGAGCAACATCTTGGGACACTTGATAAGCACTACCCGAAATGGCTGGCCCAAGCGCCACCCGCAAATCTTTTAACTCACTGCCTTGATCGCATAATGTCGCGATCGCCTTAGTCACAATCCCCGCAGCCGTACCACGCCAACCTGCATGGACAGCCGCAACTGAGCCTAACTTGCGATCGCCAATTAATACTGGTACACAGTCAGCAGTGCAGACCCATACTGACCGATTATTTCCATTGCGAGTTGCCCAAACTCCATCCGCTTCAGGCAAGCTCGTATTGGTCGCAACTTCAATTTCATCGGCATGAATTAAGCGATTTCCATGTACTTGTTTGGCACGATAGGCTTTGCCCGATGCTACGAGATGGTTGTGCAATTCAGTCGGTGATTTAGGAGCGTGCGATCGCGTAAAAAATCCATGTTTCCAGTCAGCTAATAACTCGCAAGTTAGCACGCCATCTCGCCATTGCCATTGATTTGTGGTCATTGATTTAGGTTCATACTTCT
>JANNDZ010000626.1:0-4057 GCA_031378395.1 Pseudanabaena sp. OTE_75_metabat_487_sub | reverse complement strand
GGCGATTGGCCGCAGTTGCTCGATAGTTTGGGTCGTCTGTATGTGGCTGGGGTTAAGGTTGATTGGCACAGTTTTGAACGTCCTTATCCTCATCCTCCTGCTCTTCTACCTACTTATCCTTTCCAACGTCAGTCTTATTGGGTGGAAAGACAGGACACGATCCCTAGCTATCAATTTCTTAGTAGCATCACAGCAGATAAACCCAAGTATTATCCTTTACTCGGTCAACGATTACTCCATCCCAAGGATATTCAATTTTCTGTTTTATTAAGTGCCAATAGTCCTGCTTTTTGTCAAGATCACCTGGTGTTTGAACAGGTTGTTTTTCCAGCATCCGGTTTTTTAGAGATGGCCTTAGAAGCAGGTCATGCGATCGACTCAACCATTGCTTGGTGTATTAATAACGTGCTGATTCAGGAAGCATTAATTTTGCCGGAAGGAGCAGGGAAAATTGTTCAGGTGATCTTGACTCCCTTGAAAGAAACGAGTTATCAATTTGAAATTTTCAGTTTTGTCCAAGGAGAAACTGTTTCCGGAAATTGGGCACTGCACGCTGCCGGCCACATCAAGGAAGCCGCTCTTAACCATGCCGATGCTGGGATAGATTTAGAGCAGTTGCAAGCCATGGGTCTACCGGAACGCTCAGCACCTGAATTTTATCAAACCATTAAAGAACGCGGATTATTCTATAAGAATGGTTTCCAGGGAATTCAACAACTATGGTCTCAAGATGGGAAAGCCCTTGGGAAAATTCAACTCCCTGAAACCTTGACCGAACAAGTGGATCTGTATCAATTCCATCCTGCTTTGTTGGATGCTTGCTGGCAAGTTCTTGCTGCAGCATTGGCACCAGGTAATCTTTGGCTACCGATTGGGATCGAGCAAATCAATCTATATAGTCAACCTGAAACCAGCGTTTGGTCTTATGGAGAAATTCGCCCTCACGACAACCCCGAACAAAAAACGCTAATCGCTGACTTGAGCGTAATGGATAATATGGGCACACTGGTAGCTCAGATTAAAGGATTGTCACTCAAACAAGTTAGCTCCCAAGCTCTGTTTAAAAATCAAATTAAACAATTTCCGAAGTGGTTGTATGAAATTACGTGGAAGCAACTAGAAAAGCCGGAAAATCAACTCCAGAAAGCAACAGAACTAGGTAAATGGCTGATTTTTGCCGATCGAAATTCCTGGGGCGACGCACTAGTCACACGGCTCCAAGAGCAAGGAAACTTGCCTATTTTAGTCGAGTCAGGAACCACATATGCAAAGATTACAGATTGTCACTATTGCCTTAATCCCGATCGAGTCGAAGATTTCCAGCAGTTACTCACTGAAATCAAAGGCGACAGCCAACTGCCGTTACAGGGCATCGTTCATCTGTGGAGTTTTGCAGACAATGAATTCTCAACGTCTGCGACTGATTTACAAGCCGAGCAACTGAAAACTTGTAGCGGCGTTCTGCATTTAGTTCAGGCATTAGGACAAGGTTTCGGCACTGAGCAACAGCGTCCCCGACTCTGGTTAGTCACTCAAAATACAACTAGTGTTGTTAAGGAAGATGCGATCGAAATTGCGGGATCTGCTCTATGGGGTTTCGGTCGTACCCTGATTCAAGAGCACCCCGAATTACTAGCGGTGCTGATCGATTTAGACTCCTCAAAGCCAGCTGAGACACTCCCAGTCCTGTGGCAAGAATTAGTTTTTCCTGATGGGGAAAATCAAATTGCTTATCGAGGCGGGCAGCGGTATGGAGCTAGACTCAGCCAATGCCTTCCTCAAAAGACCGCAGATTTAAGTCAATTGTCTTTAATTAACGCAAATAGTAGTTACTTAATTACTGGCGGTCTCGGCGCATTGGGATTACAAGTCGCTCAGTGTCTAGTGGCACAAGGGGCAAAACAGCTAGTCTTAATCAGTCGTCAGGGTGCAACCCCAGAAAAACAGGAGGAACTAGCACAACTAGCCGGAAATGACGTTCAGATTACGACGATCTCAGCAGATGTCTCTAAGGCGGAAGATGTCTCGCGGCTGCTAGCACAGATCGAAGCTGATTTGCCACCGCTAGGCGGAATTATTCATGCCGCAGGGGTACTTGATGATGGTCTACTCATGCAGCTTAATGGGGAAAGCTTCAACCGTGTCATGGCTCCCAAGATCGCTGGTGCCTGGAATCTTCATACCTCCACTAAAGATCTTCCCCTGGATTTCTTTGTCTGCTTCTCCTCGATTGCTTCGGTGATTGGCAATAGTGCGCAAAGCAACTATGCGTCGGCGAATGCTTTTATGGATGCCCTCGCACATTATCGGCAGACCTTGGGTTTACCTGGTCTGAGTATCAATTGGGGACCTTGGGCAGGGGTGGGCATGGCAGCAGACCTCGATCTGGCGAACCAACGTCGTCTCAAAGAAAGAGGATTGGAGCCGATTTCGATCCAAGAAGGATTGAACGCCATGCTGTGGTTGCTGGAACAACCTTATGCTCAAGTTACTGTCCAACCGATCGATTGGACAAACTTACTCCAAAAAATGTCCATGCCTTTGTTTGAGTATTTCCAAGCATCAGCAACTCAAACAGGGCCGAACCTGCGCTTTATCACAGAATTGGAGGCGGCAAGCACCTTTAAACAACGACGTTCTTTGTTAATTGCCCACGTCCGCGCTCAGGTTGCTCGCGTGTTGGGGCTACCTGAATCCGCTTTGAAAAACTTGCAGCAAGGATTTCAAGATTTGGGACTAGATTCGCTGATGTCCATGGAGTTAAGAAATAGCTTGCAAACAAGCCTACAGGTTTCTTTATCGCCGACCTTGACGTTTAACTATCCCAACGTGGAAGCGATCGTTAATTATCTGATCGAGGAAGTCTTAGCTGTGGCCTTTACGGTGACAGAAAGCCAGTCGAAACCAGAAGAAGTTGAGCCATCAATGACCAATTCAGTCGATGAACTTTCGGAAGCTGAAGCTGAAATGCTCCTCCTCTCAACCCTAGAGAGTCTATGACCCGATTAAGCATCCAATCGATCTTCGCCATTAGCCAACAATAGTCAGGGAAGCAACCAAAAGAATCATGACTCCTCACACTCAACCAAACACACCAGAAGTCCTATCCTCCACAAAGCGTGCGCTGCTTGCTTTGCAGCAGATGCAGGTCAAGCTCGAAGCCTTAGAACGAGCTAAAACCGAACCGATTGCGATTGTGGGCATGGGTTGTCGCTTTCCTGGTGGTGCCGATACTCCCGAAGCCTTCTGGAATCTGCTCCAAAATCAAGCAGATGCCAGCACTGATGTTCCGAAAAGTCGATGGGACATTGATGCCTATTATGACTCCAACTCCGATGCGGCAGGGAAAATGTACACCCGCCGAGGTAGTTTTTTACAGCAGCCGATCGATCGATTCGATGCATCTTTTTTTGAAATGTCCCGCCAAGAAGTGGCGATGCTAGACCCCCAGCAACGATTGCTCCTAGAAGTGTGCTGGGAAAGCCTCGAACGAGCAGGCATCTCTGCTGGGGAGTTGCGAGGAACATCAACAGGGGTGTTTCTAGGGATGATGTCTCATGATTACTTGCATTTAGTTACTGATTCACTGGCGTTATCAGACTTTAATAGTTTCACGGGCACAGGTAATAGCTATAGTACAGCAGCGGGGAGAATCGCTTATTTTCTGGGACTGCAAGGACCAACCCTCACCCTCGATACGGCCTGCTCGTCTTCCCTCGTCGCGCTCCATTTAGCTTGTCAAAGCCTCCGGCTGCAAGAATGCTCCCTGGCTCTGACTGCTGGTGTCAATCTGATGTTGAGTCCCATTGTGAGCGTGGTGGCCTGTCAGGGTCACATGCTAGCACCAGACGGAAAATGTAAAACATTCGACGCCAGTGCCGACGGCTACGGCCGAGGCGAAGGCTGTGGCGTCGTCGTCCTCAAACGACTCAGCGACGCCGTCGCCGCCGGAGACCAAGTCCTGGCAGTGATTCGCGGCTCAGCCGTCAACCACGACGGACCCAGCAGCGGACTGACAGTCCCCAACGGCGTCGCCCAAGAAAAAGTGATTCGGCAA
>JANNDZ010000584.1:0-1594 GCA_031378395.1 Pseudanabaena sp. OTE_75_metabat_487_sub | reverse complement strand
GTTGGCGGAACTTTGGTAGAGCTATTGCGCGGCGGTCAAAGCGTTGGTCAACCAACACTTACCCGTTTCTACAGCTTGCATACCTTTGTATTACCTTGCTTACGGATCATCAAGAAGTGAGCCAGCATGAATACTGCAATCAACCAAGGCAATACAAAGGTATGCAAGCTGTAGAAACGGGTAAGTGTTGGTTGACCAACGCTTTGACCGCCGCGCAATAGCTCTACCAAAGTTCCGCCAACAACAGGAATTGCATCAGGTACACCAGACACGATCTTAACTGCCCAGTATCCTACTTGATCCCAAGGTAAGGAGTAGCCGGTTACACCGAAAACAACGGTAATTACAGCAAGGATTACGCCAGTGATCCAAGTTAATTCGCGAGGCTTTTTGAAACCGCCAGTTAGGTACACGCGGAAAGTATGCAAGATCATCATCAACACCATCATGCTCGCTGACCAACGGTGGACTGAGCGAATCAGCCAACCGAAGTTAACGTCGGTCATGATGTAGCGAACTGATTCAAATGCTTCGGTTACGGATGGCTTGTAATAAAAGGTCATCGCGAAACCTGTCGCGAACTGAATCAGGAAGCAGGTGAGGGTGATGCCACCAAGACAGTAAAAAATATTGACGTGAGGGGGGACGTACTTACTAGTAATGTCCTCAGCGAGCGCCCCGACTTCAAGGCGATCGTTAAACCAATCGTAAACTTTACTCATGTAATTGAAAAACCCAAGATTGCTGAACTATTTAACAATTTTTTGATAGCTGTAATATATTTTAATGCTTTTGACAGATGTAAGCAAACTCAAACATAGTTTTTTAACAGATTTTTAAAAATATACATCACGATTATGAACGATTTACCTGATAAATCTACCGACAAGGATAGCGATCGAGATCGTCCCGAAAGTAATAGCATTTCGATCCGCGAGATGAATATTGATGATATTGCCCCAATTTTTCACTTAGGCGAACAATTATTTACTAGCGATCTCTATCCATATCTCTACCGCACATGGGACGAATGGGAGGTAATCGGTATGTATAACACTGATTCTGAATATTGTTTAGTTGCCGAAGTCGATGAGCAACTGGCGGGATTTATTCTCGGCACAATCATCATTAAGGCCTCATGGAAATATGGGTATATTACTTGGCTAGGCATTAGCCCAAATTTTCAGCGTCGGGGTATCGGCGATCGCCTAGTCGATAAAATCGTTGAGCGGATGATTGAAGATAATGTAAGGTTTATGCTCGTTGATACCGATCCTGCCAATACGCCAGCGATTAATTTCTTTACCCGCAAGGGTTTTGGCAATGCCAGAGAACATGTTTTCTTATCGCTAAATCTAGCTAAACATGAATACTATGGCAGGCTAATTAATTACGAACGCGATAAATCAGAGCGTAATCGCCCACGATTACGCCGCCGTACTTAAAGATATTTGGCGCGACAGTAAGCCAGCCATCGGCTGGCTTGCAAAAAGCTGACTTTTATAATGAGGATTGCTGCAATTCAACAAATATATTTAAAGAGTTGTGGCGATTTTTGTTAGACTAGGAAAAGTGTTTGAAGGCAATTGACAAA
>JANNDZ010000567.1:0-3145 GCA_031378395.1 Pseudanabaena sp. OTE_75_metabat_487_sub | reverse complement strand
GCGCTCTCATACCATTCATGGATAATTGCTTCTAATTCATTCCATGCTTTGTCGAAATTTTTTGTTTCTTGTAAGGCAACTGAGCGATAGGCTGAGATCACTTCGTTAATAAATTCATTCAATTCGTCTGCGTCAAATGCTCCGAGCCAACCATAGGGATGCTCGGCTCCAATTTTTTGGTTTAGCAATAAACGGAAGGCTGTATTGAGAAGTTCGACAATTTCGCGGCTATGCTGGGCGGTTTTTACAAATAGAGCTACGTCTTCTCGCCGCAATAAAGCAAAAGATTGGTCGTTGCGAGTAATGGTGATGGGATGTTCTAGGGCTTTGTCTAAGATTCTGCCTGGTTGACGATTTAGCTCGGTGGCTGTGACTAGTTCATCTGAGTAAATGGAGTTCATAGTTTTTGGGTCAACAGTTGTTTTTGAGCGTGTGAGAAAATTGTGTTGATTATTCGGAAGAGTGTAATATGAATGTACGTACTATTCTACGTTGTTTGTTTTCTAAGTCAATGGTATGGTACTTTCTAAGTTCTGAAATTTAGAGGATAAATACGGGTTTGGAAATAAGGTTGGTTATGATATTAAGCCTAGTCCTCAAAAGCCGTCTTGATAAGCAGAGCAGTTATACTGTAATTTAATCTCTTACAATTTAATCTTTTCAATGAGGCTAGAGGCAATATGTCTGAGTCGATCGCCTTAGAACTTCCCGAACCTTTGGCAAAAAAAGTTAAAGAAATTGCTGCGCTCAATCGTCAGGGGATTGAAGAAATGCTGATTGAATGGATCGATCGCACTATTAATGAGATTCCCATAGATGCTTTGCCTGATGAACAGGTTCTGGCTCTTTGTAATTTGCAAATGGGTGAACAGCAGCAAAGGATTTTTAGCGATTTACAAGCTCGAAATAGTGAAGGATTGCTTAATGCACAGGAAGTTAAGAAGCTGAATGAGTTAATGCAGGTTTATCGTCATGGTTCGGTACGGAAGGCTAAGGCAATGCAGGTTGCGGTGATGCGTGGATTAATCCCTGCTTTGAATGCTGTCTCATGAGTCGTCCTTATATTTCGGTTGAGATCGATCGCAATGTTCGTAGTATGGCTAAGAACCGATGTGGCTATTGCCTTAGTCCTCAAAAGTTAGTGATGGCACGTCTAGAGATTGAGCATATCATTCCTGTTTCTAAGGGGGGCAGCAGTGAAGAGTCGAATCTTTGGTTAGCTTGTCCTAATTGCAATAGTCATAAAGCTGGCAAGATTGAGGCGATCGATCCAGTTACGGATGAGGTTGTGGCGTTATTCAATCCGCGTACTCAAGTTTGGGTGGAGCATTTTGCTTGGGCTGAGGATGGTATTTGTATTCTTGGTAAGACTCCAACGGGACGGGCAACGGTAAAGGCTTTGAGTCTTGATAGTGATTTTGATGCTTTGGAGGTTCGGAGTTATTGGGTACAAGCGGGTTGGCATCCGCCGAAAGATTAAGGCAAAATTGCTCCTACATCTGGTATTAAACTGTAGATAAAAAATTTCCCTTTTCCTTCTTCATCCGTTTTCCATTTCTGCAAAATGCTCCATTAGCGATCGATGGATAAATATATAGCCGCCGCCAACTTTTTGGAGAAATAGTTTGTCGCTTGCCCAGTCGAGAAATTTGGCATAATTCCAAGGTATACGTCCTTTGAAATGTAGAATCATACGTAATACAGCGTGCTGTATTACTGTGATACCACCAAAGCACACTAAACTCATAACAATCCCCATAGTACCAGCCAGAGTACCAGCCAGACTACCAAATATTCCATAATAAAATAAGCACAATAATAGACTAGAAATCGAGCCATAGATCATGGCATTCATTGTTAATTTCCTAATAAATTGATTTGGATAGATTGATGGATCGACCTTTGAGTTAATCTGTCTATGATTACTAGTACCAAGCAAGCTTCTAGAGGTCACTTGAAACTCAGAGAAACGTAAAGATTCTCTAACGAATTGATTTGAAGCTATCAATGTCTCGTTGAATTTTGACCGAATTAAATTTTCACCCTGCGCTAAATATAGACCACCACTTAGCATACAAATTGGTATGAGTAGCAGCAGATAAATCGACAAAATACTCATGCCATAGATAAGATTATAAATCACTCCAAAACTCAATATACCAATCATTAAACTCAGTGCAGTAATCATTCCAAAACTTGATCCAAAGCTCCTTTTAAATTTTTCTCCAGACCAACTCAGGTATTCTTTTTGCTCTATATTCAAAATAGACCACCCAAAAGTCAAGCCAGAAATCAGCCCAAAAATCAGCCCATAAATCAGCCCATAAATCAGTCCATTGATTAGTGTAGCAATCAGCCCAAAAATAAGTCCAAACCACAACCCATAAATCAGCCCATAAATCAGTGAATTCCCAATTCGGTAGAAGATAATGTCTACACTACTTAGCAAAAAGGGTTGCAAGTTTTCAATTAGAAACGGAGTTTGAGAATATCCAATCATTTGCTGTGCCATCCAAACAAGCCAATATGTTGCTTTTTTGCGAGAATAGTGATTTTTCTCTCGATAGTGTGAATTTGGACGATACGCCATCGGTCTTGAACCTTGAAATATGCGATCAATATAGTCATCAAACAACTGTTTCTTGCGAATTGAAGCAATTGTACTTACATGACTATCTGAAACCTCAATTCCCTGATAGACGAGCACCATAATATTAAGCAGTAAAGGAGATTGAGCTAATTCTTGTAACGTTGCATCTTTAATTAGCAATGTTTTTAATAAAGTCAGATTGGACTGAAAACGTTCAAGATAAGCTTGAATTTGCTCGCTAGTAAGAGGTTGCAGAACAAGAGCAGATTGCAGTTTTAGCTGATGCCCTAACTTTTCATAATCCTTCATCCGACAACACACCACCATCTCCGTTGCTTGTTCCTGCTGAAAAGCATTCAACGCCGTCACGCAAGCATTGCGCTTTTCCAAATCTCGAATTTCATCCAAACCATCCAACAACAGCAACAATTCCTGCTTTTCTACCCACTGCTGAACGATCTGGCGAGGTACCTTATACTTGCTATTCAGTTCCTCAACAATCCATTTAGCAATAGTTTGTTTTTCCGCCGCCCAAGAAGAAAGATTTAACACCAC
>JANNDZ010000548.1:0-3884 GCA_031378395.1 Pseudanabaena sp. OTE_75_metabat_487_sub | reverse complement strand
AAAAGTTCTGATGGTGTCATGTTCAAAATCGAACAAGATCCACGCATCATTCCGATCGGACATTTTTTGCGCTCTACAAGCTTGGATGAACTTCCGCAACTGTTCAATGTTTTAATTGGGCAAATGAGTCTGGTTGGGCCGCGTCCCTTGCCTGTGAGGGATGTGGCAAGGTTCACCAGTTGGCATCATACAAGGCATTTAGTTATGCCAGGGATTACAGGGCTATGGCAAATTTCGGGGCGATCAGATTTAGATACAATTGATGATGTCGCAAAGCTAGATCTGTTCTATATAGATCGCTGGTCACTAAATTTCGATTTAGAAATTCTCATTGAAACTCTACGGCTAGTTCTATTTGGTAAGGGTGCATATTAATTTATGCTGAGCTTAAGTTAATGCAAGCTCATGATACTTAGTTTCCAAAAGATAAAAAATGCCGCTAAGTATTGCTCTTTGCCTTTTTTTCAGCAAGCTCCTTTACGTAGTATTGCAAAAGACATAATTTTTTGAACCTATCCGACTATAATTCAGTAGTATTCATCCTTAAAACTCTTTACGCAGGTAATTAAAATG
Organism: Pseudanabaena sp. OTE_75_metabat_487_sub; assembly: GCA_031378395.1. Taxonomy (GTDB): domain Bacteria; phylum Cyanobacteriota; class Cyanobacteriia; order Pseudanabaenales; family Pseudanabaenaceae; genus Pseudanabaena. The sequence goes on along the minus strand of JANNDZ010000548.1, from coordinate 3,311 downwards.
AGCGAAGAACAAAATTCAGGACTTGGCGGATTTGTAAGTGGCTTACAGCAAAAGGCTGGAGAAGTAGCTGAAGGACTCAAAGAAAAGGCTGAAGGAGCTATCGGCGAAGAAAACGTCAAGAAAGTTACTGATACTCTAAATATGGATGTGGGTGTCATGGCTAAAGATTCTGCTGGAAAAGCAGTTGATGCGTTAGAAAATCTTACCGGTCGTGACATTGACGGCGATGGCGACATTGGTGGTAAGCCACAAGCTTAGTAAAGTATAAGTACTCACTAAAAAAACATAAATCGCCCGCGCAGCGGGCGATTTATGTTTTTGGGTTTTACTATTTGCTACAAATCACTAATAAAGACGGTATAAATGCCGTCTTTATTAGTGATTATGGATCGAACCGTCGGGCATAATCGTTCCTAACAGATTTGCTTCAGATAAACTCACTCCATTCAGATTGGCAAGCCGTAAATTAGCCTTAACTAAATTAGTGCCAATCAAAAATGCAGCATCTAGCTTCGCTGAAACCAGTTGTGCTCCTGTCAAAATTGCCCCGTTTAAATTAGCATTACTTAAAATTGCATCACTTAAGATTGTCTCTTCTAAATTACTATCACTCAGATCCGCATTGCTCAGAATTGCATTGCTTAGAACTGCATTTTTTAAATTTGCGTGCCTTAAATTAGCATTACTTAAATTGGCGTTACTGAGAATTGCATCAGCTAAGTTAGCATGACCCAGATTAGCCTGATTAATAGCAGCATCACTCAAATCACATTCTTGTAAATTAGCATTGCTCAAATTTGCGTTGCAAAGCTTTGAGTCCGATTGTTTTTTGCAATCATCTGATCGTAAAGTTGGGCAGTTTTTTCGAGCATGATTTCGCTAGAAAAGAGTTGTCGATAGCGGCTATAACCATCTTTTGCAAAGCGATCGCGTAGCTCTTGATTAGAAATTAGTTCGGCAAGCTTAGCAGCCAGACTATCAGGATCGCGAGGCATGACGATGAAACCTGTTTGGTGATCGCTTACTTGTTCAGCAATACCACCCACACAAGTTCCGACTACTGGCTTTCCTTGTGACATTGCTTCTGCACAGGCAAGACTGCAAGCTTCTTGGAGAGAAGGCAATACAAAAATGTCAAACAGTTGCATCAAGTTCGGTAAGTCATCAAGATAGCCTGTAAAAATCACGCGATCGCCTATACCTAAATCTTGAGCTTCTTGTTTAAGAGAAGCTTCTAAATCACCATTACCTGCAATTACTAAGCGCAGGTTTTCTCCTTGCAATTTGGCAAAAGCCTGAAGTAAATAGGTTAACCCTTTTGCTTCATCTAGTCGGGCTGCTGTCCCCAGAATAGTCTGATTGGCTGGATTTAGTTTAAATTTCTTGGCGAGTTCTAATGATTTATCAGAATCGAGAATTGGCTCTTTGACTCCGTTGTAAATTAAATGGAGCTTGTTTTCATTTAATCCAATTTCCCGTAAAAGATTATATTCAGCTTCACAAACACAAATTACGCGATCGGCAAACCAATTACTAAACCAGCATGACATTTGATAGCTAAATTTTGCACTTAATCCGTGATAGCCATGTACAGTCAAAAGTATAGGGACTTTTTTTAATACGAAATGTGCAGGTAGCATTAATTCATGAGCACCATGGATATGTACAAGATCGATCGCTTGTTCTTCTTGGATTTCTTTGATTCCTGTAATCAGTTCTGGAAGCCCTTTGAAAAAATTGATCTCCCATTTTGTATATTCTCGCTGTGAAATCGGTAAGGCTCGAAATTTGGGTGCACCTTTGCCATCTGGGGCTAATAGCGATATTTTGTAGCGATCTCGTAGTCCTTCAATGAGGCTAAGAGCTTGCTTTTCTGTGCCACCTTGATTGAGGTAGGGCAAAATGAATAAAATGTGTTTTTTCACTGTATATGACAATTACTTTTTACTATGCTGGCAGCAAATTGAGCCTAGTTATCAGAAAATTGGGTTTACAGCAATTATTGATCAAACCCGCCACAAGAATGGTCGCAGGGCGAAGCCCCGCAACGGGTTTTATATTCTGATTTATGGCGGGTTTGAAAGCAAATTGCTGTAAAATTCCGTCCTTCTAGGAAGTCTTTATATTAACAAACCACATCTTAATATGAGGATACACAACATAAGCTTAAATAGATCTGTGCTAGTTCTCGAAGCAAAACTAAGAGGCAAAACAGAACAGTACGAGCACATTGATGAGGCGATTCGTACAGTTCGGTTTAGTCCTAATTTTCTCGATCGCAGCTTCTCTGTTCTCATTTACTAGCCCTAAAGCTGAAGCTTTGCTGCAAAATAGATCTGCGATCGCGCAAGCTTAGAGTGACTCTTATAGTCGCAATGGCTTCATCATGCCTAGCAAAAATATTTATTGCGTGATTTAAAGCCCGCAAACCTGTTGTCCCCAAGCTAAGGGAGGTCTAGTACGAGTGCGAGAATCCAAATCTGAACCACAGGTAAACGCCTTGACCTCGCCATTAGGGAATAGTCCAACACTTACAGAATCACCAGTGCGATCGCGCCCAAAAGTAACCGCAGCAGTACCAACGCAACCATTAGTTATTTCTTCAGTAATCTCAGTCATCAGATTGGCAGATTTCCACACAGTCTCGACTCCACGCCCTTCCATTGCAAATATATAGCGACGCTCAAGGCTGGCTGAGCGATCAGGGTAGGGGACGATTAGCTTAGAGAATTTGCTGTTAGTCGTGACTTTTACATTAGGAATAGCTTCTAAACGCGCAACATTTTCATCTATTACCCTTTTGCAGTGACTCCATAGGGCTGGAGTTTCATTCGTTTTTGACTGCTTTTGTTTGAATTTAGAAAGAATCTCTTCGCCGCCGTTTTGAGCAAGTTTTTCGAGGCGATCGCGTTCTGACTTGGTAAAGAAAGTGCAGATTGAGCGCTTCTGAAGCTGTTCCCTCCCATTGACCATCACCTTTTGGGCAAAAATTAATTGTGCTTGCAATTTGCCACTCTGATCAAACATAAATGTTGTTCCATCATGGGCAAAAGTGATTACGGCAACCTTCCCATTGAGATACTACCAATAGACGATGCCGCCTACGTCTGGAGCTTCTGCTATATGTTTCGATGCAGAGATAAATCTAAATTGACCGAGACCTCCTGCATTGGCAGTACAAGCATTGTATACAGATCTTTTCTCAATGACTGATTTGCGATCGTCTCAGGGCTGATTACTAATTTTGCACTGTTTAGATTTATAGAAATTAAATAGAAATATTTTGAACTGGGTAAGGCTAAAACCTCACC
>JANNDZ010000542.1:0-19458 GCA_031378395.1 Pseudanabaena sp. OTE_75_metabat_487_sub | reverse complement strand
CAAAAAAATACCCGTTGCCCAACCTTTCTCAATAGAAGCGATCGCTGCTCGAATTGCAGCGCGATCGCCAGCGCCACGCTTGACTGGATAAGCGCCAAAGGCGAGAATTGCTTGGCTTAGCATAGGTATTTCAAATAATTCCTCTTTCGCCATAAATGCGACAGGACGACCCATGCAACTACCGACAATTAATGGATCAAAGTCACTAGCATGATTACTAACAACGATGAGATTGCCTTTTAACGGTACATTTTCAGTCCCATAAATTCGCTCTTGATAAAACAAATACAATAGTGGTCTAACTACCAGCCACTTGAACATTTTATATAAGAAAGGATTGCCACCTTTATCCTTTGAACTTTTAATAGCACCAGTATTTACACCAGTATTTGCATCAGTTTTTTTGATTTCAGAGCTTTTATCGTGTTCCATTTAACAAGTTCCTACAACATTTCTTTAACAAGCAGATTCAATTTGAGCAGCAGAATTAGGGCTATTTTTACTACTCAAATTAAATTTGCTGCCATTGTTCGGGCGTATAAGTTTTGAGCGATAGAGCATGAATCGTGGTTTGCATCTGATCGGATAGGGCGGCGTAGACCATGCGATGCTGCTGCATCATCGTTTTGCCAGCGAAACTAGTAGCAACAACGATCGCATCATAATGACCACTACCGACTGGGGCATTCATGCGTCCTTGGTGGTGCTTATGCAAATCACTGCGATCTTCAATTTCGACAATTGTTGCACCGATTTTTTCTTGCAAAATAGTTTTGATTGTTGCTGTTACATCCATGTTTTTGATATAGCAATTGTTTTGACCTAAATTACTATATCGTTTTGCAAGCTCCAATACAGCGCTTTGCGCTGTATTTATGAGAGAGGCGACGCGAAGTGCCGACTCTAATTAGAAGGTCTCTGTAATGCAGCGCCTCTTCTAGCCCTAATGCGCTGCTCCGATCGCGGATCGATTTTTAGGTTTATTATCTGATGTTTATGGCGATCGACTAGGGGAAATTGAGTTTGCCAATTGCTAATAATATGAAAATAGTTCTCAGCATCTTCTAAACAATATTCGTAGATTTCATTAAGAATTGTTTCATATCCTCTTTCTTTGCGTAATATCTTAATGCCATTCCGAAAAACGTAATATCCCTTGATTCTTTTGTAAATAGGAATTTCCAAATAAGCAAATAAATTATTCAAGCCTTGATTGAGATCTGTCCGTTGAATAATTCTTTGTAAATCTAGGATTTTAATACTATCTACCTTGGGGATAAAATCTAGAGCCTCAATTCTTTGGCGCAAGCAAAACATATCACTAGTCGATAGACCATAACCAACAAAGTACTTACCTTGTAAGCTATGTAAGTCATTTAATATATCTTGAATTATCTTCTTTTCTTGGGTACTTGATTCAATAAATTGAATTTTTATATATTGCTCATTGCTGTCTTCTAAAATACGGGTAAGCGTATAACCAAATATTTTTTGTACTAATCCATCTTTATGAAAATCGCGACACCATTCTAAGTCTAAAAAAACAAGATCGTAGATTGAGCCATCGTAGAAGTTGTTTATATATCGACTTGGAAGCTTGAGTTCCTTTTTATACATAAAGTTTGACTTAGAGGTGGGCAAGACAGAAAGCTAGCAAATCTATCGATTATTTTGATCGGTACTGCTGTACCTATCCATCCTAACTGTAATACTCAGTTTAAGATCACTAATTTAGCGATCGCCTCTTAATATCTGTCATCATGCTTGCCATGACATACATCTCTTTTGGAGATTTAGATTTCAAAATTAAATCCCTTTTGTTTTAACTGTAGGTATTTATTCTCGTCAAATTGATAAAGCTTAGCAGCTCGATGAGCTACATTGTGTTCGACTTTACCAGTATCAATAAGTAAGTCCATACCGAGAATTTTTTTGCGAAAATTACGCTTGTCTAGAGATCGATCTAATACGGTTTCATAAAGTCTTTGTAGTTGTGACAGGCTAAAGTTTTGGGGTAGTAGCTCAAACCCGATCGGCTCATAGCGAATTTTGCTACGTAACCTAGCGATCGCTATTTGCAAGATCTGATTGTGGTCAAAAGCAAGCTGAGGAATGTTGGAGATCGCAAACCATTCAGCCGCACGGGCATCTGTAGCAGCTTGAATTTCTTGCTCGACCAAATTTATGAGGGCGTAATAAGCAACAGTAACTGTGCGATCACGGGGATCTCGCCCCAAACCACCAAAGGTATAAAGCTGTTCTAAGAAAATATGATGAATGCCTGTTTCTTCTTGCAGCTCTCGTAAAGCCGCCTCTTCAAGGGTTTCGTCAATGCGGACAAATCCGCCTGGGATCGCCCATTGCCCCTGAAATGGCGGAATATCCCGCTGAATCAGCATGACTTTGAGTTCTTGCTGAGCATCAAGCCCAAATACAATGCAATCAACCGTAAGAGCAGGTCGTGGATATTCGTAGTTATACATTTTTGTAATTGAAGATTATGAATTACGAATTACGAATTATCAACTCGTAATTCGTAATTCGTAATTATTTTGCCTGAACACTCTTGACATAGTGTAAAAACAACACTATATTAGTTTGTGTAGTTTATACACTATATCGTCATGCAAGACCAAGTTGAAGTCCCTGATATGCGATCGCTGCAAGTTTCTGCCTCAGAAATTCAAAATTTGTCAGGTCAGTTTGAGTATGCTTGCGGATCAATTATTGGGCGCAACCATGTTCTTGCTAGCAAAAACAATCAGGACGCTCTGCGGATTGTCCTGTGGGATCACTTTATGACAGCTGTCGTATGTGACGGCTGCGGCAGTGGCAAGCATAGTGAAGTTGGGGCAAAGATCGGTTCGCGGATGGTAACTGATGCGATCGCCGATCTGCTCAACCAAGGTTTGGCAATATCTGAGCCTGAATTTTGGAATGTTCTCAAAATAAACCTGTTGCAAAAATTGACGGATTTTATTGCGATCGCCAATGAAGAGCCAGAATCTGTAATGGAATTTGTGAATGATTATCTATTATTTACAATTGTGGGTTTAGTAATCACTCCTAGCGAAACGGTTACTTTCTCAATCGGCGATGGTGCGATCGCAGTTAATGGCAAGCTTACGCAAATTCCTGCTTATCCTGACAACGCGCCGCCCTATCTTGCTTACGGCTTGTATCGTTCTGATGCTGTTGAGTTTGAGATTCGCGATCGCATACCGACGTTAGAATTAGAATCAATTCTGATTGCAACCGATGGAATTGATGATTTAGTAAAAGTTGAAGATATCAATCAATTTTGGCAAGAAGATCGTTATTTCAAAAATCCTGATGCAATACGGCGAAAGCTTGCCATTCTCAATCGAGAGGAAACAAAACCTGATTGGCATAAAAGAGAGCTAATTAAGCGATCGGGTGCTTTATCAGATGACACAACTTTAGTAGTAATTAGAAAAAAGAGGTAAACACATGTTAGGTGCAATTGTTGGCGATATCGTTGGTTCCATTTATGAATTTAATAATCATCGCTCGAAGGAATTTCCTCTATTTGGTAATGGATGTGACTATACTGATGATACGGTGCTAACGGTAGCAGTTGCTGATTGCGTAATGAGAAATGGGAACTACTCTGAATCGATCAAAAGCTATGCTCGCAAACATCCTGCTAGAGGCTATGGAGGAATGTTTGCTCAATGGATTCGCTCCGAAAACATGGATGCATACAATAGCTGGGGTAATGGCTCAGCGATGCGAGTTAGTGCGGTCGGATTTGCTTTTGATGATTTGCAGTCGGTAGTTACTGAAGCTAAGCGTTCAGCAGAAGTTACGCATAATCATCCAGAAGGAATTAAGGGTGCACAAGCAACGGCTGTTGCTATTTATATGGCTCGTAAAGGTCAGAGTAAAGAGCAAATCAAGTCGGCAATCATCAAATATTTTGGCTATGATTTGAATCGAACTTTAGATGAAATTCGTCCTGTTTATGTATTTAACGAATCATGTCAAGGTACAGTCCCAGAGGCAATTATTGCGTTTCTAGAATCAACGGATTTTGAAGATGCAATTCGTAATGCTGTTTCCCTTGGTGGTGATACCGATACCCTCACTTGTATTACAGGCGGTATTGCAGAAGCATTTTATGGAGAAGTACCAAAAGAGATTGCAGACAAGGCTTTAAGTTATTTACCACCAATCATGCGTGAAGTAGTTGAAGAATTTAGAGAGAGGTATGGATTATGTTAGGTTCAATCATTGGCGATATTATTGGCTCAATCTATGAAGTTGCAAATCATCGCTCAAAAGAGTTTCCGCTCTTTGGTACTGGCTGTCGTTTTACTGATGACACCGTGATGACTGTAGCTGTGGCTGATTGTTTGATGAATGATGGAAACTATACTGAATACATCAAAACCTATGCTCAGCGATATCCAAATAGAGGCTATGGAGGTCGTTTCATCCAATGGATGCAATCCGATGATATGTCACCCTATAATAGCTGGGGAAATGGCTCAGCAATGCGGGTTAGCTCTATAGGATTTGCTTTGGAAGATCTTAATTCAGTTATATCTGAAGCTAAGCGATCAGCAGAAGTTACGCATAATCATCCTGAAGGAATTAAGGGCGCACAAGCAACGGCAGTAGCGATCTTTATGGCTCGCAAAGGTCAGAGCAAAGAGCAAATTAAGGCGGCGATCGCCAAATCCTTTGGTTATGACTTAAGCCAAACCCTAGATGAAATTCGCCCCACTTATGTTTTTGATGTATCTTGCCAAGGCACAGTTCCCCAAGCAATCACCGCATTTCTAGAATCAACTGACTTTGAAGATGCCATCAGGAATGCGATTTCTTTGGGTGGTGACAGCGATACGCTTGCCTGTATTACTGGCGGTATAGCTGAAGCCTTTTATGGCGATGTTCCAGAAGATATCGCTAAAAAAGCATTGAGTTATCTCGATTCCAATATGCGAGAAGTTGTGGAGAAATTTTATGGAAGTCTATCTCAATCAGAAGCGGGTTAAACTAAATCCTAAATCTGCGATCGGGAAAGGTGGCGAAGCGGATATTTATGATATTGGTAATGGCAAAGTTCTCAAGCTGTTTAAACCCGCCAATCATCCTGATTACGAGCTACTGCCTCAAGAACAACAGGCTGCAACAGCAAGACTCACTTTACATCAGCAAAAATTGCGTGTTTTTCCTCAAAATCTTCCAACAAGAGTTATAAAACCTGAAACTCTTGCAATGGATAAGCAAGGCACAAACATCCTTGGCTATACGATGCCATTTTTGCAAAACACGGTGACCCTACTGAAATATAGCGATCGCACTTATCGCAGCACCAATGGCATTTCGCAGCAATTTGTCACAAATCTATTCCGAGATTTGCATAACACGGTTCTCCAAGTCCATCAAGCAAATGTGACGATTGGCGATTTCAATGATTTGAATTTGCTAGTTTCTCAAAATCAAGTCAATCTTATTGATGCAGATTCTTTCCAGTTTGGACAGTTTCCCTGTCAGGTCTTCACAGCCAGATTTGTCGATCCGATATTGTGCGATCGCAACGCAAATCAACCAATCTTGATTAATACTCATAATCCTAATTCCGATTGGTATGCCTTCACTGTGATGTTGATGCAGAGCCTTCTCTATGTCGATCCCTATGGCGGCGTATACAAGCCCAAGTCGCCAGCCTCACAAATCCCCCATAGTGCTAGACCATTGCAGCGCATCACCGTTTTTCATCCTGACGTGCGCTATCCCAAACCCGCGATTCCTTATAAAGTTCTCTCTGATGATTTGTTACATCATTTCCATAAATGCTTTGAGAAGGATTGGCGTGGAGACTTCCCCAAACCACTACTTGAATCAATGCGTTGGACAAGGTGTAATCAATGTGGAATTGAGCATTTAAGAACTTCTTGCCCAATTTGCACACCCACAATTGCTGTTACTGTGGTAGAGAAGAGTCTAGGAACGGCAACTTGCAAGGTTGTCCAGATATTTCAGACTGAAGGCGTGATCTTGCAGGCGGCTTTGCAAAACAACTCGCTCTACTATCTTTATCACGATCGCAATGAATTTAAACGAGAAGATAACGCAGTGTTACTGTCAGGTGAGCTTGATGCAAATATTCAATTCGCGATTTTTGGTAAGTCTACAATTGTTACAAAAAAAGGTAATGGACAAGGGAAAGCGATTACTCTCACCCAAGGACAGCCACCGAATGCGATCGCCGCCGATCTGATTCGAGCAAATTCTTTCTCTCGTTATTGGATCGGTAATGGTCAACTATTACGCGATGGCAAACTTGGCAATGAATATGTCGGTGATATTCTAGAATGGCAAAACCAATTCTGGATTGTCGAAACCTTTGTCTTCGGATTTTATCGCGCAGGTAGTCTCAGTGTAGCTTTCACATTTGATGCTAAGCGTGTAGGGATTTGCGATCGCGTGCAACTTCCACCGATTCGAGGAGAACTAATTGATGCAAACTGTGTCTTTAGCGATCGCCTTTGCTGGTTCTTCACGGCAACCCAAGAGCAAGGCAAAATCATCCATCGTGTTTCTGTATTGCGTCCAACTGGTGAGTTAGTTGCCACGATTGCCGCAGCTAAAGGTGATATTGCGTGGTTGGTTAATATTCATGGTGGTAGTGCGATTGCAAATTGGCTATTTGTTCCCACCGATGAAGGTATCGCCAGAGTTGAAGTTCAAAATGGACAGATTATGATTACCAAAATTTTCCCTGAAACTGAACCCTATGTCGATAGCGGCTGTTCTCTAATCGTCGCTTCACAGGGAATCTATGTGATTCATTCACAGAAGATTTTACAGCTACAATTGTCCTAGCAAAAATATCATTGAGGTGAGATCTATCATGTCCTATAGCGAATTCACCCTAGAATCAGTTCAAATAGCCTTTGACCTCACGATTGCTGAACGTGCTAATTTGCTGGATGAAACAGCCATAGCCAAATCCAGCGAATTCCTCAAAGAACTTTTAAATGAGTTTGTACCTCTAGCACTTGCGATGAATACCGAAAAAGCTCGATCAGAATTAATTATTGCGCCTATTCTGGTAGAAGTTCGCAAAAAACACTTAGACAAAGCGAGTTTATTCTCAGGTGTGGAACTAAACATTGATCGCAATTCGGGATTAAATGGTGTTTGTGACTTCTTATTAAGCCGATCGCCATCGCAACTAATGCTTAAAGCGCCTGTCGTGGTTGTAGTTGAGGCGAAAAAGGAGAATATCAACGGAGCGTTAGGTCAATGTATTGCCGAAATGTGGGCAGCGAAACTCTTTAATCAGCAACATCAAAATGATATCCCTGTAATTTATGGAGCCGCTACTACTGGCAATGATTGGAAGTTTTTGAGGCTCTGCGATCGCCTTGTAGAGATTGACTTAACTGAGTATCAACTCAGCAATATCGACAAAATTCTAGGTATTCTTTCTCTCTCTTTTCAATAATTTTAAAAAAGGAAAACTCTAACTATGACTACTCAAATTGTTACTCAACTTCCTATCCCTACATTCTTCGATCGCCACAAAGTTGGATCGGTCTGGCGTGTTCCCTATCAAGACCGCGCTAACCAAGCCGAAGCATGGGCGAAACAACATGGCATCACCCCCGCCGCTAAGGATCGCAAGAAAATTTGTCTGATGGCGATCGATGTGCAGAATACCTTTTGTATTCCTGATCATGAGTTGTTTGTGGGTGGTCGATCTGGTACTGGTGCGATCGAGGACAATGTGCGGCTATGCGAATTTATCTATCGCAACCTGCACCACATCAGTGAAATTGCACCCACGATGGATACTCACACTGCCATGCAAATATTCCATCCCATCTTTTGGGTGAATGATGCTGGCGAACATCCAATTCCTAATGCCACATCAATTACCTTGGAAGATGTTCAAAAGGGTAAGTGGAAAGTAAATCCTGCGATCGCCTATAGCCTTGCCAAAGGTAATTACATGGCAATTCAGCGCCACGCCTTGCATTATGTCCAGAAACTCAGCGATGAAGGCAAGTTTCCGCTTACGGTTTGGGCTTATCACTCCATGCTCGGCGGTATTGGTCATGCCCTAGTTTCGGCTGTCGAAGAGGCAATGTTTTTCCATAATATTGCGCGTCATAGCCAGACTAATTTTGAGATTAAAGGTGGTAATCCTCTTACCGAGAACTATTCGGTATTGCGTCCTGAAGTGATGGATGGAGCCGATGGCAGACCGATCGCCCAGAAGAATACCCGCTTCTTGCAAAAGCTACTGGAATTTGATGCGGTGATTATCGCAGGACAAGCCAAGAGCCATTGTGTAGCATGGACTATCCAAGATTTGCTCAGCGAGATTTTGACTCACGATCCCAAATTGGCTAAAAAAGTCTATCTACTCGATGATTGTACTTCGCCTGTGGTTGTCCCTAACGTTGTGGACTACACCGATCAAGCTGATGCAGCTTTTCAGCGCTTTGCTGATGCAGGTATGCATTTAGTGAAATCTACTGATGCGATGGAAAGCTGGGTAGATCTTGAACTTACTTAAAATAATTACACTTTGCTTTGGAGGGAAAAAGCCATGATGAGTATAAATCTTGACAGCCATACCGAGAGATATCTTGTGACAATTCTCGCGCAAGAAAATACAACCAGTTCTGAATTGATTGAACGCTTGCTACGAGAATATTGGGATTCTATTCAACCCAAGAAAAATTTTCTGGAAAGGTTGTTATCAGGCTCTATATCTTAATTACGAATTATGAATTATCAACTCGTAATTCGTAATTCGTAATTATTTGTCACCCATCACCTATCACCAATTACCATGACTAACATCAACGACCTTTTCCAATCTGCATTAGACGATGGAACCCTTTCCAATGAATCTTTGCAAGCACTTACAGTTTATGACCTCGGCGCACAAATCCAAGCTGGGCTTGGCATCCATGTTGATGATGTCATGTCCAGCGAAGTTGTACTTGTGACGATTATGCCTGATGACTCTGGTTCGATCCAGTACTCAGGAAATGCGCAGGCTGTGCGCGGTGGACATAACTCAGTGATTGATGCGCTGACTTCTTCACAGCAACAGGATAATATCCTGATTCACAATCGCTATCTCAATGGCACTGTTCTTTATCCCTACTGCCCGATCGCACAGGCAATTCGGATGGATACAAAAAATTACACTCCCAATCAAGGCACACCACTTTACGATCAAACGGTGGTGCTATTGGGAACCGTATTGGCTAAATCTCAGGAATTCTCTGATAATGGTGTGCCAGTGCGGACGGTGACGCTGATTATTACTGACGGTGACGATTGTCATTCAATGCGTCACGGGGCAAAGGATGTGGCGGCGATCGCAAAAGATATGTTGCGAATGGAAAATCACATTATTGCAGCGATGGGTATTGATGATGGCTCTACGGATTTTCGGAAAGTATTTCAGGATATGGGTATCCGTGATGAATGGATTCTCACACCTGCAAATAGTGATGGCGAAATTCGGAAAGCTTTTCAGGTATTCTCGCAATCAGCCATGCGTGTGAGTCAGAGTGCGGCTAATTTTAATTCTTTAGGAGGCTTTGGCGCATAAAGCAAAAAAACAAAGTGCGAGTCGCCCCCTAAGTGGGCGACTCGCACTTTGTTTTTATTTCGTTGCAGCAGCCTTTTTCGTTGTCGTCTTTTTAGTCGTTTTCGCGGCAGTTTTGGTCGTTGCGGCTTTAGTCGCTGTGGATTTTGTAGTGGTCTTTTTCGTGGTGGTCTTCTTGGTTTCGCTAGAAGCAGACTTAGTACGCTTGGCAGTACTTTTGCCAGATTTGCTAGCTAACATCGACAGCGCCTCTTCTAAGGTTAGACCTTCGACAGTTTGCTCCTTAGTTAGCGACACATTTACCTTGCCATGCTTCACATATGCACCATACTTACCATCGAGAATCTCGATGGTAAGTATGGTGCATATGTGAAGCATACTTACCATCGAGAATCTCGATCACATCATTATCATCAGGATGTTGACCGAGAGATTTCAAAACCTTGGCGGCAGAGGCTCCGCGTAGAGTTTTGGGCTGGGCGAGCAATTCTAAACCTCGTTCAAAGGTGATTGTGTAAGGATCATCAGTGGACTTTAGCGATCGATTGTCGTCCTTGTCACCATTACCTTTGGTATGACAAACGTAGGGGCCAAACCGCCCCGTATTCACAAACACGCGATTACCAGTTTCAGGATGTGCGCCTAAAGTGCGAGGCAAAGCTAGCAACTTGACAGCAATATCGACAGTGACATTTTCTGGCTGCATTCCCTTTGGCAATGAAGCACGTTTAGGTTTGGGTACTTCATCTGTGGCTTGACCAAGCTGCACGTAGGGGCCATATTGCCCCGTCATCATGAAGATTGGCTCATTCAGCTCTGGATGGATACCAACTTGATCAGGTCCTTCGAGTTTTTGTTTGAGCAGAAGTTCAATCTTTTCGGGAACTAGATCAGAAGGAGTCAAGTTTTGAGGAATGGAAGAATTAACCGTGCGATCGCCTTCTCCAACTTGGATATATGCGCCGAACTTACCGATTTTAACCTTGACATCATCATCTAAACCTTCCAAACGCACTGTTCTTGCTGATTCGCCATCGATCAGACTATCGCGAGACTTCACCTGTCCGCTCAAGCCCTGCTCTCCTGAGTAAAATTTCTTGAGATAAGGAAGCCATTCCACCGTACCCATAGAAATGTCGTCAAGGGTTTGTTCCATTTTGGAAGTGAAACTAGGATCGACGAGATTGGGAAAATGCTCCTCTAATAAACTGGTGACAGCAAAAGCGGTAAAGCTCGGAATTAAAGCATTATTTACAAGCTGTACATAGCCGCGATCGCAGATCGAGCCAATAATACTGGCGTAGGTACTGGGGCGACCAATGCCTTCACTTTCGAGCATCTTCACAAGAGCAGCTTCGGTAAATCTTGCTGGTGGTTGAGTCTCATGTCCGACCGTATTTAATTCACGGCAGACTGGATGATCCCCAACTTTGAGCGGAGGCAACATTACCTCTTTTTCTTCTAGCGCTGCATCGGGATCATCGGAGCCTTCAACATAGGCGCGAAAAAATCCTGCGAAATCAATACGCTTGCCCGATGCACGGAATAAAGCATCCTCAACGGTCAATTGCACGCTCAGCATCGTGAGGCGGGCATCCTCCATCTGTGAGGCGACGGTGCGCTTCCAAATCAGGTCATAGAGTGCGAGTTCACGCCCCGACAACCCCGTGGCTTGAGGAGTACGGAAAGTCTCACCTGCGGGACGGATCGCTTCATGGGCTTCCTGTGCGCCCTTGGATTTGGTCACATACTGGCGTGGCTCTTTGCTCAAGAAGGTACTGCCATACATGGTGGTCACGCATTGACGCGCCGCCGTGATCGCCTGTTGCGACAGATGCACCGAGTCAGTCCGCATGTAAGTAATAAAGCCTTGCTCGTACAAGGCTTGAGCCACACGCATCGAATCCCTTGCCGACAAGCGCAGTTTGCGGTTAGCTTCTTGTTGCAATGTCGATGTGGTAAATGGGGGTGAAGGCTTGCGGATGGTGGGGCGTTCATCAAGATTGCTCACCGACCAGACTTTGCCATTTAGTTTCTGTTGCAGTGCGATCGCGGCCGTTTCATCCAACAATAAAACCTTGCGTCCTTTGGCAATTTTGCCAGTCGCCTCATCAAAATCTTTACCAGTGGCAACATTCACGCCGCCAACTGAGACTAGCTGCACAGGAAATTCTTGTTTTGGGGCAAACAGATTTGCTTTCAAGTCCCAATAACTACCAGATTTAAAAGCGCGGCGTTCGCGTTCACGGTTGACGATTACGCGCACGGCTACGGACTGGACTCGTCCCGCTGACAAGCCCCATGAAATTTTTTTCCAAAGCAGAGGCGAAAGCGTGTAACCGACAAGGCGATCGAGTATGCGGCGAGTTTCTTGAGCATGGACTAAGCGATCGTCGATCTGGCGGCAATCTTTTAGCGCTGCCTTGATCGCCTCAGAGGTAATCTCATGAAAAACCATGCGTTTAATCGGCACTTTCGGCTGCAAAATTTGCAACAAATGCCAAGAAATACTTTCGCCTTCACGGTCTTCGTCAGTCGCTAGAATGAGCTCTTTGACACCTTTTAACGCTGATTTAAGTTCGCGGACTATCTTTTTTTTGTCGTCTGGCACGATGTATAGCGGCTCAAAGTCAGCATCAACATTTACGCCGAGCTTTGCCCACTCCGTACCCTTTAGCTCGGCAGGAATATCACTAGCTGATTGTGGCAAATCGCGCACATGCCCCATTGATGCCTCTACTCGATATCCAGCAGGCAAAAAATTCCGAATGGTGCGTGCCTTAGTGGGCGATTCGACAATGACAAGAGTAGACATATTAGCCTGCAAGGTTCGCGGTAATCAAAAGAAACTGGAAGATCAATAAGCACAAAATCAAGAGCTTATTAAATACCTTCTTAACCTATATACAATGTTTATGCAGAAAATTACTATTTTTTAGTAGGACGGTAACTACACTAACAAGTTTCCCGAAACTACTAGTTGCAAATTCAGCTATTTAGTGCATTGGACTCAATTAATGCATGTAAAGCCAGATCACGCAAGATCAAAAGAGTTTAAGGCGGCGCGAAGCGCCGCCTTAAACTCTTTTCCAGCATACTTACAAGTTGCCACGATATTTTGAGAAATTAGCAATACTCTCTAGGGAGTGATTTCCTGGATAGAGTTTGCCGTTGATCTCCCATGTGGGAAAAGCTCGCACTTTTTTGTCGCGGCAAAGTTGGGTTTGAGGATTGACACCGCGTTGATCGCATTCAACTACTTCTAATTGTTTTACAGCTTCTTTACCAAAACGTTGTTTGTGGCTATGGCAATGGGGACACCAATAGGCGGTATATAGCTTTGCACCGATTTTGCGCAAATGCTTGGCTAAGGCGATCTCATTAGCACTTGATGTTGTCGTGACATCTGGCGCAGCATCTTGGGCGATCGCAGTCTCAGTCAATTGCGGAGAAAGTGTAACAGCAGAAAAACCTGTGATACTAGCGATTGCTAGCCCCACGGAGGCTAATGTAGAAGCAGTTCGGTGAAACTTCATAAGTCAGGCGAGTTCAACGTTGCTATTTTAACCATAATTATTGACACTAATTGGGGTGGGCAATGCTCACCTTACCCAGTAAATTAATTATGTCAAAACTAGAAAATCTCAAAATTGCGATCGTCCATGAATGGTTTGTGACCTATGCAGGATCAGAGCGCGTAGTTGAGCAAATTTTAAATTTATTTCCCCATGCCGATCTGTTTGCAGTTGTAGATTTTCTCAATGATTCTCAACGGGGATTTATTCAAAACAAAAAAGTTACAACTACTTTTATTCAAAATTTACCCTTCGCCAAAACCAAGTTTCGCAAATATCTGCCGTTCATGCCCTTAGCGATCGAGCAACTAGATTTGTCAGGATATGACCTCATTATTTCGAGTTCCCATGCTGTGGCTAAAGGAGTGCTGACAGCACCGCATCAATTACATATTTCCTACGTGCATTCACCAATTCGCTATGCTTGGGACTTACAGCATCAATATTTAAAAGAGTCAAATTTAGAACGAGGTATTAAAAGCTGGATTGCTAGATGGATATTGCATCAAATCAGAATTTGGGATACGCGCACGGCAAACGGCGTTGATCTATTTATTGCTAATTCCAAGTTTATCGCTCGTCGGATTCAGAAAGTCTATCGGCGATCGGCGGAAGTAATCTATCCACCTGTAGATTTGCAAAATTATACACTTTGCGAACAAAAGCAGGACTTCTATCTCACGGCTTCACGGCTAGTTCCATATAAACGGATTGATCTAATTGTTGAAGCATTTTCGCAAATGGGCGATCGCCAATTAATTGTGATTGGTGATGGGGAACAGATGGCAAAAATTCGCGCCAAATCAAGCAGTAATATCAAGTTTCTTGGGCATTTAGAACCAGATTTATTGCGCGGATATATGCAAAATGCTAAAGCCTTTGTATTTGCATCTGAGGAAGATTTTGGGATTACGCCCGTAGAAGCTCAAGCCTGTGGTACGCCAGTAATTGCCTATGGTCGTGGTGGTGTGAGTGAATCAGTGCGTGGCTTAGACTGCGATCGCCCCACGGGTGTATTTTTTGCAGAACAGACAGTGGCAAGTATCCGTGAAGCAGTGCTTGAGTTTGAAGAAAATAGCGATCGCATCTTACCGATGACTTGTCACGAAAATGCGATGCGCTTCTCAACAGAGAGATTTCAAACAGAATTTTTGGAGTTTGTAGAACAGGCTTGGTGCGATCAATCTTGCCACAAATAAGAATACAAAACCTATTGCGGGGCTTTGCCCCGCAATAGGTTTTGTATTCTTATCTTCATAAAGGCATAATATAAAGCTATACAAAAAACAAAAAAGATTAACTCATCCATCATGGCTACCGTTAACGATAACTATCTCAAACTTAAGGCAGGCTACCTGTTTCCCGAAATTGCAAGACGGGTAAACGCCTTTATCGAGGCAAATCCTGACGCAAAAGTGATCCGTCTTGGCATTGGCGATGTCACTGAACCATTGCCAGAAGCATGTCGTGAAGCCATGATCAAGGCTGTTGAGGATATGGGCGATCGCAATTCATTTAAGGGATATGGTCCCGAACAAGGCTACGCATGGTTGCGGGAAAAGATTGCAGTAAATGATTTTCAGGCAAGGGGCTGTGATATTGATGCTTCTGAGATATTTATTTCCGATGGCTCTAAGTGCGACTGCGGCAACATTCTCGATATTTTTGGCGATGATAACGTGATTGCCGTTACTGACCCTGTGTATCCTGTGTATGTCGATACCAACGTCATGGCAGGGCACACGGGCGAAATTAACGAGAAGGGCGAGTACGAAGGCTTCGTCTATTTGCCTGTCACTGCTGACAATAATTTCACTGCTGAGATTCCCACCGAAAAAGTCGATCTGATATATCTTTGCTTCCCCAACAATCCTACAGGTGCAACCGCAACCAAAGAACATCTTACCGCTTGGGTAAATTACGCTAGAGCCAACGGTTCGATCATCTTCTTTGATGCTGCTTACGAAGCATTCATCACCGATCCTAGTCTTCCTCACTCCATCTATGAAATTGAAGGCGCTAAGGAATGTGCGATCGAGTTCCGTTCTTTCTCTAAGAATGCAGGATTTACAGGTACTCGTTGCGCGTTAACTGTTGTGCCGAAGAACTTGATGGGCAAGGCGAAAGATGGTTCTAACGTAGAACTCTGGAAGCTCTGGAATCGTCGTCAATCGACAAAGTTTAATGGTGTTTCTTACATTGTCCAACGTGGAGCTGAAGCGGTTTATTCTGAAGCAGGTCAAGTTCAAATCAGAGCTTTGATTGACTTCTATATGGAAAATGCCAAGATCATCCGTGAGAAGCTAACCGAAGCTGGTTTGGCTGTCTATGGTGGGGAGAATGCTCCTTATGTATGGGTGAAGACTCCCTCAGGGCTGACCAGTTGGGATTTCTTTGATAAGCTTTTGCAAACCTGTAATGTGGTTGGCACTCCTGGATCAGGTTTCGGCGCAGCAGGTGAAGGTTATTTCCGTATTTCTGCTTTCAATAGTCGCGATAATGTGAATGAAGCCATGCGCCGCATTCTCAACAAATTTAAATAGCAAGAATCTCTGTGCAAAGCACAGAGATTCTTGCTGTAGAGGAAATTCATGAAGTTCCTCTACGCTATAATTAGGATTTCAAAGTGATTCTATTCTCATAGGTACGATCATATGGTCATTGCTCAAGCTAAGCCGATCGAAAAAAAAATATCTCCAGAATCCGAAGCTTCAGATGGTAAAGTTCGCATGACTCTAGAGGAGTATCGGGCGATCGCTGAAGCATCTGAAGAACGTTATGAATATTGCAACGGAGAAATTATTGCTATGACAGGAGGATCGTCTGCTCACAGTTGTATTGCTGTAGATATCACCACATTTCTGAATATCGCGGTTCGTAAAACCAATTTTCAAATTTACAATGGTGATCTGCGTATTTGGATTCCTGATTTTAATCATGGAAGTTATGCTGATGTTCTAGTAATTAACGGCGAGCCAGAATTTAATGGCGATCGCACTGATGAAATTCTAAATCCTTTATTGATTGTGGAAGTTCTATCTCCATCAACTGAAGGCTACGATCGCGGCGACAAGTTTAGAAAATATCGCTCTATTCCTAGCTTTTGTGAATATTTGCTCGTCAGTCAATCAGAACCCTATGTGGAGCAATATCACCAAATTGATCGCCAAAATAACAATGATCGCTGGGAACTACAAATATGCGATCGCTTAGAACAGACAATTTATTTACAGAGTTTAAACCTAGAACTACCGATGCAAGAAATTTATCGGCGGGTTAAATTTTAAGCGATCGCTTAAAACTGAGGTTAAACTAGCCTAAGCAAATCTTTGAATCCTAAGGGTAATGACTGTGAAAGCGCGAAATATTTTTAAAGCGATCGCCAATTACTTAAAGCTGAAATCTCAGACTAAGCGGTCTTTTCAGATCTTCGTAGCTTTTGTGATTACCTTTCTCATCGCGGTTTCACCAGCATTCCTAAATGTCGTTGCACAGGAAAGTCGCTTCTCGCTCAGGATTTTACATACTAACGATCATCATGCGCATTTGGAACCTGTCAAATTTGGCGATCGCTTACTTGGTGGGATTGCCCGTCGTCGTACTTTGATTGATCAAATTCGCACTGAAAGCAAAACCAATCAAGAGCCTCTGCTGTTATTGGATGCAGGAGATATTTTTCAAGGAACTCTGTATTTCAATCAATATCTAGGACAGGCGGATCTAGATTTTTATAATGCGCTGGCTTATGATGCAGGCACAATTGGCAATCATGAGTTTGATCGCGGACAGCAGGTACTCGCAGATTTCATTGCTAAAGCAAAGTTCCCAATTATTTCTGCAAATATAGACATCGCGCCCGAATCACCGCTCTATGATAAAGTTCGTCCTTGGCATATTCTTGAAGTCAAAGGTGAAAAAATTGGTATATTTGGCTTGACGACTCCAGATACAGCGATTTTAGCCAGTGTTGGTGATGGAGTGAAGTTTACTGACCCGATCGCAGCAGCCCGTGCATCGGTTAGCGCCCTGAAGCAGCAAGGAATCAATAAAATTGTGGCTTTGACTCACATTGGCTTTGAGAATGATGTGGCACTGGCTCGCAAAGTCCCCGATATTGATATTATCATTGGCGCTCACAGCCATACGCCTGTTGGCAATATTCCCAATGCTAACTATCCCTATCCATTAGTTGAGAAAAATGGCACAAAGGAACCTGTATTAGTCGTAACAGATTGGGAATGGGGTAAATATTTAGGTGATTTGTCGGTGAGCTTCGATCGCACAGGTAAGTTGATTGCTTGGGCAGGCAAACCCCATGTCCTTGATGCAAGTGTCAAACCCAATCAAGAATTTGCGGACAAACTCAAATCCTATGCCGCGCCGATTGAAGCGCTACGTCAAAAGATTATAGGCAAGTCACTGGTGGAACTTGATGGCGATCGCGTTAAAATGCGAACTAGCGAAACCAGTCTAGGGAATTTGATTGCTGATGCAATGTTGGCAAAAACTAAGGGCGATCGCGTGCAAGTGGCTCTGATTAATTCTGGTGGTATTCGTAATGGATTCCCTTTAGGCGATATCATGATGGGAAATGTACTAGAAGCACTTCCTTTCGGTAATACGATTACAAGAGTAGAGTTGACTGGCAAGCAGTTGCTAGAGGCTCTAGAGCATGGTGTAAGTATGGCGGAACGAGGAGAAGGTCGATTTCCGCAAGTGTCTGGAATACGCTTTGGATGGGACGCAAAATTGCCAGCAGGGAAGCGTATTATTAGGGTTGAGATCTTGTCTGAATCTGTCAACTTCCAATTGCTGAATCCTCAGACAGTTTATCGGGTGGCGACAACTAATTTCCTTGCTTCTGGTGGTGATGGATATCGCAGCTTTGCAGAAGGTCAAAATCTCTTGGAAACTGGTTATTTACTATCGGATGCGATCGCAGAATACATCACTGATAAGTCGCCTTTGCAGGTAAAAACTGAGAATCGCATTGTGCGTCAGTAAGAGTAATCCAATGATTATAAAAGCCGCGCGAAGCATGGCTTTTATAATCATTGGATTTGACTTGTGGTTAAATTGCGATCGCGCAGTTTAGTTATGAGAACAATACATTCACTAGCTTCCATCGAACATATGTTAAATTCACTACTGTTTCAGAATGGAAAGCTAGCTAACTTTGAGCATACCAATTCGATGATCACCCATGCTCACAGCAAATCAAACCTACTATACTGTCGAGAATCTAGATGCTGAAGCTGCTCTGCGAGAACTTAAAGAAGGCAACGATCGCTATGCGCTCGATCATGTAGAACATCCCCATGAGGGTTCGCAACGACGAGTTGATCTGTCAATTGCCCAGCATCCTTTTGCGATCGTCTTAGGTTGTGCTGATTCGCGGGTTGTGCCTGAGCTAATCTTTGATCAAGGGGTTGGAGATTTATTTGTGCTTAGGGTTGCGGGAAATGTGGCTGACGATGCGGTGATTGCTAGTATTGAGTTTGCGGTTGAGCATTTAGGAACGAGGCTGGTTGTTGTGCTTGGACATGAGCGATGCGGTGCGGTGATGGCTGCGATCGGACATGCATTCTCTGAGGGTAAGCTCAATTCGTTGATCAAGTATATTGAGCCTGCGGTGAAGGCTGGTCAGGAAGCTAATGGTGATTGTGTCGTGAGCGATACAGTGAAAGCCCATATTAATTTGATGGTAAAGGAGATTGAATCTACGGTTCCAATTTTGTCCCATGAGGTAAAGAATGAAAATCTGAAGGTTGTTCCCGCTTATTACCGATTGGCGACGGGGAAGGTTGAGTTTCTAGAACGATGAGTCAGGGTAAAATTTAAGTATTTTCAGTACATCCTACTCCCTTCCCACTAAAAAATAGACATATAAAACCAAAAAATAGACGTGCGGAGCGAAGCCCAGCAACACTAATTCTTGAGTGGGAAGGGAGTATTAATATAAAGGTCAAGACTTTAGGGACTTACAGGATTTTATCTTGTCATTTTAGCGAACATGGCGCTCCGCAAAGCTGTGCGCTATGTTCCGACATCCAAATGGCTAGGATCAATATTGTGTGAAGGCTGTACCACAGGGCGTAGCTCTATACTTTTGCTATCTCAGAAATTCCTTCCACGTAACATCACTGGAGTTTAGACTAAAAAAGGAAAAAAAGGCAGAGTAAAAGAGATACAAACTGCCTAAAGTAGATGAAAAAGAAAAAGCACATCTACAGTCATGATTATTGATAAACTACAGGACTTTCGTCAACAGGCATA
>JANNDZ010000540.1:0-8961 GCA_031378395.1 Pseudanabaena sp. OTE_75_metabat_487_sub | reverse complement strand
GCCCCATTTTGGCAACACCCAAGGCAATTTGAATAATCCCCGCCATTACGCCTGCAATCCAGACTTTTTCAATTCCATACTTAGCGACAATTCCCACTAAGACTACCGCCATTGCTCCAGTTGGCCCTGTAATTTGGACAGAGGAGCCACCAAAAAGCGATGCTAAAGTCCCTGCCACGATCGCTGTATATAACCCTGCCTTCGGCTCCACTCCACTAGCCACAGCAAATGCCAACGCCAGAGGTAAAGCGACTACGGCTGCGGTCAATCCTCCAGTTAAGTCGCCCTTAAAATGTTCAAAAGGTCGCCAATTTTGCCAATTTTGCCAACCCGATAATTCTGCTGTAGCCATGTTTTTAATTCTCCAAACAAACTTAATTGCTTATTCAATTTATTGTTTTGAGTATGGCGTTCATTTTCTATCTTTACTGCGTTGAATAACTTCCACATCTACAAATCGCAATCCATACAAATGTGACAGGCGATCGCTTGATTTGGTGCATGAGTTGATTGAATACGCTACAAAATGTAACTGAATGGCTCTGAAATTAAATAACTCGCTGAGAGAATCTATATTTACCCAGAGTTGCTGTTCCCCATAACCAAGTCATCACGATCTCATTAACAATCCATTTTCTCAAGGTGATCGCTATTACTGTGAATCGTGATTTTCAGGTGATCGCTATTGCATCCAAAAATAAACGGGGAGTCAATATTTGAGTGCCATGATAGTACTTAATAGAAAGTAAATGATTGTCCAAAGAAATAAGGTAATCAGCTTTTGTTTCAAAAACTGCCGCCAAAAATTTATTGTCATCTGGATCAATTTTATCTAATCTAGTCGCCTCATAAGCACCAGAGATATGCAGAGCAATTTCACCTATCGCACTGACTAATTCCTCAATAGTTTCATCAGGCACTCCAAGCTGCAATAGTTTTAATACGAGTTCTTCAAGTAGCTGAGGAGCCATAACCAAAGTAAACTTACCTTGTTGCCAAGCCTGTAAAATTAGATAAGGTGAGCTTACTTGAGATTTAGATAGTAGAGCAGAAACAAATACTGAAGTGTCAATAACAACTTTTAACATCTTGTTTACAAATTCTGCTCGGTTGTTGCAACACTTTCAGAAATTCTATTGCGAATAGATGCAAATTCTGCCCAGATTTCCGATGATGATCGCTTTGGCTTGGATAGCGCAGTATTTAATCCATTTTGGATAATCGCTTCCGCCTTGCTTAACTGTCCAACATCGTGAGTCAATGGGGTATCTAAAAAATACAAAAAACTAAGCACCTTCTCCAGATAAGACTCTGGGATGCGATCAAGTTCTTGAATAATCTGTTCTTTAATAGTCATAGCTATAGGCTGTAGCACTAAATACATTCTACATCAAAGATATTACTTCGATTTGGGGAAAGTAGAAGATGTTGGCGGTGGTGCGATTGTGGCGATCGCTAGTACTACGAGTCATGATTTCTAGGCAATCGCATTAACAATCCATTTTCTCAAGGCGATCGCTATTGCTGTGAGTTGTGGTTTTTAGGCGATCGCATTAACAATTTATCCTCTAAAAGCGATCGCTAGTTCTATGAGTCTTGATTTTTAGGCGTAATGATTTTGCTATTGTTCGACAATTTTCTCTGGAACTTCTTCCAAAACTGGATTTGGTTCTGCTTTGGCTGATTTCATCCAGGCAGCAATCATACCAGCGATCGGAATGGCAAGAAAAACGCCCAATAATCCAGCCATTCGTTCGCCAATAAACAGCGATAGAAATAGCAGCACAGGATTTAACTGTAGGACATTGCCCATTACTTTCGGTTGCACTACGTTATCCTGAATTTGACCTAACACGATGCAGGTAATCAACACTCTTAAGGCGATCTCACTTCCTTGAGAGGCTAAGACTAAAAGGGTAACTAGCGTAATTCCCAAGGTGGCCCCAATGCCAGGGATCAAATCGATTAAGCCAAGAACGATCGCCAAAAACAGGGCATATTTCACCCCCAAAAATGGAAAAATCAGCAAGGTGGAGCCAGAGAGAAACAGCATCAACAGCATTTGTCCTCGTAAAAATCCGATAAAACTTTGCTGAAAGGTTTTAGCAAAGCGATCGCGGTAGGCGACTGGCAATAGCCGCAGTGATAATTTCCACAGCTTTTCACCGTCAATCAGCATATACAAGCTGATAACCGCCCAAAAAACCCCGATCAAGACGCTAGAAAAGATACTTTTAACGACTCCTAAACCAGATGCTAAGCTCGTTTGGAGTGTTTCTACTACTTGTCTAATATCCAAGTGCTTGAGGGAATCCAAAAAAGGTAAAAGATCTGGCTGGTTCAACGTATTTCTAATCTGGGTTAGCAAACCCTGTCCCTGATTCAACACTTCCAGACCAATCAGCATGACCAAACCAAGCAATAAAGTAACTGCCCCGATAAAAGTGACTGTAATTGCAAGTTTTCTGGGCATATATAGCGATAGCCAGACCACAGGATAATTTAGTAGCACTGCAAACATACTAGCCGCAGTGAAGAGGGCGATCGTAGTGTAGAAATAATTAATCAGCAACACTGTAGCCCAACTACAGCCAAACAGCAGCAGAAAGCGTAGAAGGGCTGAGTTACTAAGGATTTGCCACGGATTGGAAGATGACTTCTGGCTCATAGTATTATGATGTGTGAATAGATTTAAATATCTCAGACTTACCTTCTAGGTTCCCAAAACATCAAATTTCCAAACAATATCTGACCCACCTTTGAAATCCCTTTCATATAAAAACAACAAACCTTCGCAGTTATTTTGTTGCAACTTATAGCTGTCAGCAGTTCGCCATTGTTCGATTAAATGGGAGAAGTTAATATTTTTCACTCATACCAAAGCTGTAAGTGTGACAGGCGATCGCTTGATTTCGTGAATGAATTGATTGAATACGCTACAAAACGTAACTGAATGAATAGAATCAAACTTAAATAACTCGTTGAGAGAATTTATATTTACCCAAAGTTTCTGCACCCCCATAGCAAAGTTATCGAGATCGCATCAACAATCTATCTCCTAAAGGCGATCGCTATTACTATGAGTTGTGATTTTTAGGCGATCGCTTCAACGATATGTTTTCTATAGGTTTGCTGAAGGCGATCGCTACTGTGAGTCGTGATTTTTAGGCGATCGCACTGGTCAACAGGGAAAATATGGATATAGGTTCGTAAAGCTTTAAGACATTGCGATACAACTCATTCAACCTACCCATTACATATACATGATTTCAAACATCCTCATAGCATAATCGTAACAAGTAGAAAAATGTTTGGCTCATCTAATCGTATTTAATTAGAACTCTAAAAAATGACTGAATATTACTTGCCTGTTTAACGACTAAATTTCTATTCTAAAAAAATCTACAATACTTAGCGATTAGGAATCAAAGATGTTAAATAAAGCCAAAACACTTAATGGATATAGTTTAAATAGCCTCGATGGTGAAATTGGGAAAGTAAAAGAATTCTACTTCGATGATCAGTATTGGACAATTCGTTATTTAGTCGCTGACACAGGAAACTGGCTTACAGGGCGGCAGGTGTTGATCTCTCCCTATGCGCTGGTCGCAGTGATTAAGGAACAACATGACATCAAGATCACGACCGCCTTTGATATGCGGGTACAAAACGACTTAGACGGCTTTCATCTGGGGCAAGATGTAGTCGATCGCCTGCCGCATTTGGGTAGTAAGGGAGCCTATCTCAAACAGATGATGCAGGACAAGTTGATCGAGCATAAGCATTACATCGACATACATGGCGAAGACTTACCAGAAATCCGCAACTGGAAGTGGAGTTTGGATGCAACACCGATAGAGAAACAGCTCGTCGTCTTGGGAGGAAAATAATGAATGTCCGAAAGCTGATAGAAACCACGAAGATACTTGTTGCTGACAACAAGGGTCTGCTGGCAATGGATGAGAGCAATCCCACCTGTAACAAACGATTCGCAAAGTTAAGCATTCCCCAGACTGAGGAATCCCGACGAGCCTATCGAGAATTGATTATCACCACGCCCAGTCTCAATGAATACATTAGTGGCGCGATCCTTTACGATGAAACGATTCGCCAACACAAGAAAGATGGCACGCCCTTTGTTAAAGCTATTACTGACACGGGAATTCTGATCGGCATCAAAGTTGACATCGGTGCTAAGGAGATGGCAGGTCATTCTGGAGAAAAAATTACCGAAGGTCTAGACGGATTGCGCGATCGCCTCAAGGAATATTTTCAAATGGGCGCTCTTTTTGCCAAGTGGCGTGCGGTGATTACTATAGGCGATCGCTTTCCCAGCCGAGGTTGTATCGAAGCCAACTCGCAAGCATTGGCTCGCTATGCTGCTTTGTGCCAAGAAGTTGGACTAGTTCCCATTGTTGAGCCTGAAGTACTGATGGATGGCGAGCATACTATAGAACGATGCTACAAGGTAACAGAAGAAGTCTTGCATACAGTTTTTAACCACCTTTATACACAACGGGTAATGCTGGAAGGGATGATTCTGAAGCCCAACATGATACTTTCGGGATTGAACTGTTCTGCACAAGCATCGGTGGATGAGGTAGCCAATGACACGGTGAACTGTCTTTTGCGAAACGTCCCTGCTGCTGTGTCGGGAATTGCATTCTTGTCAGGCGGTCAATCCTCTGAGCTAGCCTCGGCTCGTTTGAATGCCATCAATCTAAGATTCAAATCGCGATCGCCTTGGGCTTTGACCTTTTCCTTTGGTCGCGCCATCCAGCAACCAGCGTTAGATATTTGGCAAGGCAAAGAGGCAAATGTAGCAAAGGCTCAACAGGCTCTTTTGCATCGAGCTAAGTGCAATTGCGCAGCGCGTCAGGGCGAATACAAAACTGCGATGGAAGTGTATGACCGATAAACATAGTCACGATGAGATTCATCGAAGATTTAATTCTATCTTTAATTCTGTGGGAATAATATGTTAGACCTCGATAAAATGGCAGAAACAAATCTGCCTGCTCCTCATGATTTGATTTACACAGACTGGACAGTGATCGAACCTCACTTCGAGCCAGCAAAGTTGCGTGCCAGAGAAACCGTCTTTACGATCGGCAACGGTTTTTAGGGACGCGGGGCAGCTTTGAAGAAGGTTATCCCAAGGCTTTGCCAACTACCTTAATCAGTGGGTTGTATGATGATATACCCTTGGTCTATACCGAGTTAGCTAATTGTCCAGATTGGCTATCAATGGTGGTCACAATCGAAGGCGAACGGTTTGGACTAGATAGCGGCGAAATTCTTCAGTACGAACGACAGTTGGATTTACGACATGGAGTTCTGAGGCGATCGGTACGCTGGCGAAGCCCGCTTGGAAATACGGTGGACATCAAGTTTGAACGCTTTGCGAGTTTAGCGGATCAGCAGGTATTAGCATTAATTTGCCATGTTACGCCTGTTGATTTTAGTGGCAAGATCGAAGTTAATTCCAGTATTAATGGCTATCCCGACAATCAAGGCTTCGATCACTGGGAGCATCTCGATCGCGGCGAGACAGAGCATGGAGTTTGGCTGCAAGTTCGCACCCGCAGTACTCAGATTGAACTCTCAGGAGGTAAAGCAACCAGTTCAATCGGCTCAAGCCAAGTTAGCCGACCTGCCATCCTATGGGGTTCTACTTGCCGCGCATCAGCAGGCTTGGGATAAAGTTTGGGCGCAAAGTGATATCAAGATTGAGGGAGATCTTAAGGCTCAACTGGCGGTGCGCTACAACATGTTTCAACTCTTTATTGGAGGGTGTGCTGAAGATGCCCCAGTAGCTGACCCAGTAGCTGACCCAGCATCTCCAAATAACATTCCTGATAGCGTTGCGGCTAGAACCTTATCGGGATTAGGTTATCGAGGACATATCTTTTGGGATACAGAAATATTTATTCTGCCCTTCTTTACTTTGACTCAGCCAGCGATCGCTCGAAGTTTATTGAGCTACCGTCACGTCACCCTCGATGGAGCAAGGTGCAAAGCCTTTCATAGTGGATATAACGGCGCGATGTTTGCTTGGGAAAGTGCGGCTACAGGAGATGAGATGACTCCCAAATGGTCGATTCAGAGCGATCCCTACGCTGAAGCGGTGCGAATCTGGTGCCGCGATCGCGAAATTCATATCAGTGCTGATATCGCTTATGCCGTCTGGCAATACTGGCAAGCAACGGGTGATGATATTTGGATGCGAGACTGCGGTGCCGAAATTGTAATCGATACCGCGATTTTCTGGCTCAGTCGGGTGGAGTGGAACGATCGACTAAAACGGTATGAATTATGCAACGCGATCGGAGCCGATGAATACCACGAGCAGGTGAATAATAATGCGTTCACCAATCGGATGGTGCAGTGGCATTTGGAAAAGGCGATCGCTGTCTATGAATGGCTACAGCATAAGTTTCCCGATCGGGCGATCGCACTGGAACAAGAGCTAAAACTCACACCAGAGCGACTGCTAAGTTTGCACACAACGATGTCTCAGATATACATTCCTTATACTGCTAATCCAGAACTGATCGAGCAGTTTGATGGATTTTTTCAACTTAAGGATATCAATTTGAGTGACTATGAACCGCGAACGCGATCAATTCAAGCGATTCTAGGCATGGAGGAAACCAATCACACACAGGTACTCAAGCAGCCTGATGTGTTGATGCTCCTCTATCTAATGCGCGATACGCCAGAGTTCTCCTTTGACTCGCTCCAAAAAAACTGGAACTACTACGCTCCCCGCACCGATATCACCTATGGTTCATCCCTTGGGGCATCTGTTCACGCCATCCTTGCCGCTAACCTAGGTGAAGACAAGGCCTATAAATATTTTATGCAGGCAGCCCTAATCGATCTCCAAGATACTTTTGGTAACACAGCCGATGGCATTCATGCGGCTTCGGCAGGCGGTGTTTGGCAATCAGTGGTGTTTGGCTTTGGTGGGATTCAACTTAAGGACGATGGTCCCGTCGCAAAGCCTCACCTCCCCGCCAACTGGACTCGCCTCAAATTCAAACTACACTGGCGCGGCACTTGGCACAATTTTGATTTAACGCCTGACGCTCACGCACCTGAAATCAAGGGTTTTATCTTCGACTTGGATGGGGTGCTGACAGACACTGCCGAATGGCACTACCGAGCGTGGCAGCGGCTGGCGGATGAGGAAGGACTGCCCTTTGATCGCAATGCAAATGAAGCGTTGCGGGGGGTCTCTCGAAGAGAATCGCTGCTGCTCATTGTGGGCAAAAAGCATTATTCAGAAGCGGCGCTCAAGGAAATGATGGAGCGCAAAAATCGTTATTATTTGGCATCGATCCAATCCATTACACCAAAAGATCTGCTACCTGGAGGCGTTGAGCTACTCACTAAAATCAGGAAAGCGGGCATGAAAATCGCGATCGGCTCTGCCAGCAAAAATGCACGCACCGTAATCGAAAAATTGGGTCTTGCCGATCTGGTGGATGCGATCGCGGATGGTGAAAGTGTTGCACCCCCCAAACCCGCTCCTGACCTCTTCCTGTACGCTGCGGCTCAGTTAGGACTCGACCCAGCCCACTGTGTGGTGGTGGAAGATGCTGCCGTTGGCATTGAAGCCGCGATCGCTGCGGGTATGAGGACGATTGGACTTGGTCCTGTTGAACGCTTTGGTGGATCTGCACATCTTGTTCTACCCAATCTAATTGGCATTCATCTGAGCGATCTCCAAACTCAATTAGGTAAAAGCCTCGCCGAACTCTAGTATAAGGCGGCTGAAGATACATAAAGCGCGATCGCGATGATGTTTAGGACAAATAGAATTATAAATTTTGGTAAAAAACATGTCAGATCATCAATCTAATAATTTATTCCCAATCAAAAATCTTGATGATTTGATTCGTCCGTTTATTGTGCCACCAGAACGAAAAATTTCTCTTGCGAAAGACTATGACCCTGCCTACAAAGCCGATCGCCTCAAAAAGTCGAACGCTAAAGATCAATTAAAGGAAGGTATTAGAGCCTTAGCTGAATATCAGGATGTTCTCTATGCCCAAAACACCCATGCGGTGCTAATCATCTTTCAGGCTATGGATGCGGCTGGTAAAGATAGCACGATTAAACATGTGATGTCGGGCATCAATCCTCAAGGATGTCAGGTGCATAGCTTTAAAGCTCCATCTACGGAAGAGTTAAATCATGACTATTTGTGGCGATGTTCTAAGGTTTTACCCGAAAGAGGAGGAATTGGAATTTTTAATCGATCTTATTATGAAGAAATTTTAGTAACTAGAGTACATCCAGAAATCCTAGAGCAGCGATCGCTCCCTGTTAGTGCGATCGATAATGATATTTGGAAGCGCCGCTTTGAAGAAATCAACAATTATGAGAAGCATCTGGTTAATAACGGGACAATCATCCTCAAGTTTTTCCTTAATGTATCCAAAGAGGAGCAGAAAGAACGTTTTTTAGAACGGATTAATCGCCCTGAAAAGAATTGGAAGTTCTCTGAAAATGATGCAAAAGAGCGTAGCTTTTGGGATGACTATATGAGTGTCTATGAGGATATGTTCAATCACACCAGTACAGAATATGCTCCTTGGTACATTATCCCCGCCGATCGCAAATGGTTTACTCGTCTGGTTGTGGCGGGTATCATTTACACGCAGTTAAAGAAACTGGATCTCAAGTATCCTACGCTCAGTAAAGAGCAATATCAAGAGCTTTTAAATGCGAAGAAAATTCTGGAGAGCCAGAAATAAGGATGAGAATTGGTTGATTTAGCGATCGCTAGCACTGTGAGTCTGATTTCTAGGCGATCGCTTGATTTCGTGAATGAGTTGATTGAATACGCTACAAAATGTAACTGAATGGTACTGAAATCGAATAACTAGTTGAGAAAATCAATATTTACCCAGTGTTTCTGTTCCCCATAAATAAGTTATCGCGATCGCACTA
>JANNDZ010000538.1:0-6840 GCA_031378395.1 Pseudanabaena sp. OTE_75_metabat_487_sub | reverse complement strand
CATCTATACTTTTAGTAATAGTGATTGACGGAGAAATTTGTGGAAATTAAATCTGAAGTTTATCAAGGTCAGTTTGGTGAATTTACGATTACGCAAGACGATCGCCTTAGCGTAATTATTTACCGCAGTGCTTTGGCGATCGCCGCTTTATGTTTCAGCCTTGGTGCAATTTTAGTGCTATCGCAACCCAACGATCCCAACATCTTAGGTTGGTTGACTTGGCTGTATATCGGTTTTTCGGCAGGATTAGGTGTTGCCCTCTGGACGATTCATATTTATCTGGAATTGCTACATCGGGTTTTACAGATCTTTTGGGCAATCGGGACAATTTCTTCGGTAGGTGTAGCACTTTATTTTCCAGAACCTTTGGCGATCGCAATTTACGAACATCCGATCGCACTTATTGGTGTCGGGTTTAGTTTTGCAGCTCTAACTGGAATTTTTTTCAAAGAGACTTTTTGTTTTAATCGTTTTGAAACAAAGTTTTTAGTCCCGCTATTGCCTCTGCTGATTCTTGGTCATTTGGCGAATATTTTACCTGTAGCGATCGAGCGAGGACTATTAGGTGCTTGGGCAGTTTTGTTTGTAATCTTTGCAGTTCGCAAATTGACTCAAGAAATTCCACCTGATATTGGTGATAAGTCAGTCTTTGCCTACCTCAAAGCTGAGAAACTTAGTAAGCAACAAGCTGCATAATAACGATTTCCGAAAGTGTGGCTGCACTTTCGGAAATTAAAAACTAGCCCCAATGAGGGTTTTATAGTTGTCGCCAAATTTACTAGGACGTAAAACCCAAGAATTGATTGGCAGCGCGAAGCGCTGCCAATCAATTCTTGGGTTTTGGTTTGTCCAAAGATGCTCGTGGCTTTACCTCAAAAAGTCCATGCCTAAAAAGATTTATAAAGCAACGCTCTCTATATTTTTATTCGTAGGCATAATAAATATTTATGAATAAAGCTTTTACTTCTCAAGCTGATGACTGGACACCTGCGATCGCTACAGTGCAGAAGCGCTACGATCGCGAATATCGTAATGAAGCATTTGATTTACCCGCAGAAGTGGAGTCGATGCCACTGTTTCGAGAATGGGTGAGCCATACGTTATCTAGTAAGATTGCTTCGCCATTTTGGGAATTAGCACAATTTCAAAAAAATCAGCGTTGCCTAGATATTGGCTGTGGGGTAAGTTTTTTGATTTATCCTTGGCGCGAGTGGGAAGTATTTTTTTATGGGCAGGAAATTAGTTTTGTGGCTAAAGAAGCTCTTAATTCAAGAGGTTCGCAACTAAATTCCAAATTATTTAAAGGGGTGCAACTTGGGGCAGCACATCAGTTAAGTTATGAGAATGGATTTTTTGATCGCATAATTGCCACTGGGTTTAGCTGCTATTACCCACTTGAGTATTTGAAATTGGTTTTGCGTGAGGCTAAGCGGGTATTAAAAACGAATGGGGTATTGATTTTTGACGCAATCAATCCTGATTTGGAATTTTCTGAAAATTGGGCGATTCTAGAAACCTATTTGGGCTCAGAGGTATTTCTAACATCTCTTGCTGAAGTTACGGAGCTTGTGCAGTCGATGGGTGGCAAAATTACTGCCAAAAAAGACGGGTTGCTATTTTCGATGTATCGCGTTCAGTGGTAGTTTGTTGAGAGTGGCGCAAAGCACCACTCTCAACAAGCATTTGGTTTTTACTTATGTCCGAAAATTCTCCAACAACTGGTGCTGATGCGATCGATGTCGCGATCGCGCAGGGTATCGACTTTGATGGCACACCAATTGACCCTATGAAACTTGATCTCTACAGCAGCGTAATGGCGCTTGAAGGCAATCGTCAACGCAGTGGCGTAACTAACACCATGAGATCGCGCATTGTCCGTATTGGTGCAAAACATATCCCTCAAGAACAACTCAATCAGAAGTTGCTGGATGCTGGCTTTGCCCCACTAAAGGATAAAGACATAGCCTTTTTTTACAATAAATAACTTTTTCGTTAAGAAAGGTTTCGCTAAGCGAAACCTTTCTTATTTCTTGAGTTTTTTGGCGAATTTCCAATAAATTTTGGGCATACTTGTTGATATGAAACCTTGCGATCAACATGATTAAGTATTGGAAAACTAGATCTACTGCTTTAGTTACCGCTTTGTTTTTAGCGGGACTGGGCGGCGGAATTAACTTAATTAATTTAGATGGGGCGATCGCTCAAACCACATCTCGCTCTGTCCGTAGCCAAGATATAGAGAGGCTGAAGCGATCAGGACAGCGCTGGATCGAAATTCGTCTGCGTAGTCAGAGACTATTAGCGTGGCAAGGAAATCAACTCGTTTATGCGGTGGTCGTCTCAACTGGTAAAAGTGCGACACCGACACCGACAGGTATTTTTAATGTTCAGTCTAAATATCCTACGGGAAGAATGCAAGGTGAGGACTATAACGTGCCAGACGTTCCTCATGTGATGTACTACAGTGGCAACTATGCCATTCATGGGGCATATTGGCATCGTAGCTTTGGAATACCTATCAGTCATGGCTGTACTAACGTTGCCCCCGATCATGCGGCATGGCTATATCGATGGGCTTCTGTAGGGACACCCGTAGTTGTGCGTTAAGTAACTTGCCTAACAAAAAAAGAGTTAGCTAGTAAAACCAAAAACCACAGAAGATGAGTTGCGGCGCTTCGTGCCGCAACTCATCTTCTGGTTTTATGTCCTAAGCAAAACTTGCTTTGCTATATTTTGCTAAATAAAACTTAACGGGCTAGAAATAGACAGAGGCGATCGCCTCGCAGTAACCTAGAGACGGTATCTGTAATCATTTTATTTTTCACATTACAGTCTTTAGGAATAAGGATAAAACTATGGCAGTTGCACGTGGTTCTAAGGTTCGCATTTTGCGTAAAGAGTCCTACTGGTATCGCGAAGTCGGTACTGTGGCTTCTGTTGATAAGAGCGGCATCATTTACCCAGTGATCGTTCGTTTCGACAGCGTAAACTACTCCAACATCGCAACCAACAACTTTGCGATCGATGAAGTTGAAGAAGTCGCCTAGATTCTTCTGACTCAAAACCCAAAAACAAGAAGGGGCGCAAAGCGTCCCTTCTTGTTTTTATGGGTCTGAAAACTACTTTTTACTTTTACTTTTTTACTTTTTACTTGTCAAATGCCCGAATTACCAGAAGTTGAGACAGTTCGTATTGGTTTAAATGAAAATACGCTGGGTTGGCAGATTGAAGGTGGTGAGGTATTGCTGCCCCGTGCGATCGCCTATCCTGAAAATTCAGAGGCATTTTTAGCAGCAGTCATTGGTGCTGAGTTCACAGAATGGCAACGACGGGGAAAATATTTAATTGCTCAGCTTTCACAGGGCGATCGGTTGGGGGTGCATTTACGAATGACGGGGAGTTTGCTTTGGTGCGATCGCGATACTACTGTGGGCAAGCATACGCGGGTGAGGTTGTTTTTAAAGGAAAAAGGAAAAGGGAAAAAGGAAAAAAAGAGCGGCTTGAAGGAGTTGCGATTTGATGATCAGCGAACTTTTGGTAAGGTTTGGTGGGTTCCATCTCATCAAACAACGGAATCAATTATTACAGGGTTACAGAAGTTAGGTTTGGAACCATTTGATCCTGAGTTTACGCCAGAGCATTTAGCCGCAAAATTTAGCCGTACTGGTCGCCCGATAAAAACTGTGCTCCTAGATCAGGAAACTGTCGCAGGGATTGGGAATATCTATGCTGATGAATCATTATTTTTGGGCAAAATCCATCCTCAAAAAGCTGCAAATTCTCTTAGTCTGGAACAGGTCACATCTCTACGCCAAGGAATTATCCGTTCTCTGAGTGATGGTATAGCGAAGGGTGGAACGACTTTTAGTTCTTTTCAGAATGTGGGTGGACTGAAGGGGAATTACATCGATACTGCTTGGGTGTTTCGACGAACTGGTCAGCCTTGTAATGTCTGCGGTACATTAATCTCAAGGATTAAGCTCGGTGGGCGCTCAACACATTTTTGTTCTCAATGTCAGAGTTTATAGCGATCGCCTTTTCCCTATATCAAACAGCGATCGCACCCTCATCATCCACAAACCTGATCGCCTTTTCCCTATATCAAACTGCGATCGCCACTCACATCCAACAAACCCGATCGCCTAAATCTCAATATCAAACAGCGATCACTTGTCTGAACAGCTACAAAAGTTATAATACTTGAAAATACAAGACAAACACATGAGTATTGAATTGTGCGATCAATGTGGACATCATTTGACAATGATTGAAGCTTCTCCCCAATGCGAAAGAAAATGCAATAATTGCGGTAAAAATTTTTATATTTATGATGGAGATGAGGATGGGAAAGGAATGAAAGTTCTTGAAGGAGATGAAGTTTTAGCCTCTGCTGGTGCAATTAGTATGTCGCTTGAAAGGGAAATATCTGCTAGTCGTTTTTCTTTTTCTAGATATGGTATTTCTTGGTATGCACAGATGCTTTACTACATGGATCAAGCTAAACAACCTGAAGAAGTCGAGCAAATGCTTACTAAATTTGAGGAGGATGCAATTTTAACGCTGAAGAGTAGTCCACTTCTAGATGGATTAAGCCTCGATAAAGACGAAGATATATCAGAGATTATTGAGAAAATCTCATCAAATAAAGATACTCGCGAATATTTTGCCCTAGAAGTGATGGCTGGTTGTATATGGAGTAAGAAATGTATTAGTGAAAATAGGACTCAAGAAGCTATCTTATCAATGAGTCGCCTAATGAATGCTAGATCCATGCTGATTTTTAAAGACACTTTTGAGAAGTTTGTCTGGAGTGGTTATTTAGTTGGAGAATTGAGGGGCTTATTGAAAATTTGGGAGGAGAACAAGCATAACGCAAATGAAAAGTTTTGGGAAGATATATTTCATAGTAATCAATTAGTTCTATCTCAAGTTTTCTCATTCCCTGTAACTATTTTTCAAAAGCAAGCTTATGTTGGGGGCAAAGGAGTAAGTAATAGAGGAGGGAATGTAACTGATTTCCTGATGCAGAATCCAGTGAGTGAGAATGTTTTACTTGTAGAAATTAAGACTCCAGAAAGCAAGTTATTGGGGAGTTCTTACAGAGAAACTGTCTATAGTATTAATAATGATTTGACTGGAGCGATTATTCAAGTCTCAATCCAGAGAGATTCCCTTCTTAAGGAGTATACAAGACTTGCTTGTGAAGGACGAGACAACAACGAAAGAGAATTTCAAGCATTACACCCTCATTGTTTAGTCATAGCTGGAAATCTTGAAAAAGAGATCAAGTCTAGCTCTAAAAAAAGAAAATCTTTTGAGCTATTCCGTAGTGGCTTAAAAGATGTGCAAATAATTACATACGATGAGCTTTTCTATAAAATTGAGACCTTGCTGAGACTTCTTGAGAACAATTAAATCTTATCTACAACAACATCACTTCCCAAGGAATTGGCTGTTCTCCTAACATCTCTGACTCAGCGATCGCCTCTAGAGCATCTTGCAAATCTAAACGATCTTCTAGATCGGATTCTTCTAAAAAATCAACCAATTCTCTAGGCGTAGTATCTAGAATCTTTGCCAACGTAAAAATAGAAATCTGCGGCGTATCGTTAAAATAGAGTAAACCCTGAGAATCTTCCTGCTTTAACCATGCCAAAAAGCGATCAGGCGTAGTTCCCAAAGCATCTGCTGAAGTTTCTAAATCAACAGTTAACTTTGCCATAATTTTACTCAATAGCTAAAAAGTAAGAGGCATGAATGCCATCTGAATTTAATTTTACTCTAAATATTCCACACCATCTCGATCCACGAAGAACCGATGCTCTATGGCATCTGCTATAGTCCCAATTACAAAATTGTGATCGCT
This sequence comes from Pseudanabaena sp. OTE_75_metabat_487_sub, assembly GCA_031378395.1. GTDB lineage: Bacteria > Cyanobacteriota > Cyanobacteriia > Pseudanabaenales > Pseudanabaenaceae > Pseudanabaena. The sequence continues at coordinate 974 of JANNDZ010000538.1, read as the reverse complement.
GAAAGCTTTCCCGAAATTTCAAAAGAGCGGCTTTTGCCTTTCTGCTAAAAAATATCCAATCATGATGCCAAAAGAACTTGCGACCAAATCACCGATATCAAAGGTGCGATTGGGGGAAAGTGATTGGGCTAACTCTTCGATGACAGTGAAGACAAAAAACAACAATGGAAATAAAGGCAATGCTTTAGACAAAAATTTTACTGTGCGCCATTTCCCAGCCATCTGCCCCAAAAAAGTTGCTAGCCCATAGAGGAACACATGACCAGCTTTATCATTTTTAGTCAGATATTCTGGAAGGGCATGGTTATAGGCAAGCACAATGATTAATGTAAATACAAGCAGGTAAATTACAACTAGAATTTTCCAAACTAACTTGTTCGATTTCATGGGAGAGATTTTAACTCAAGGTAATTTAGAGCGAGGAAGGCACATCTATCCATTTTTTCTGCTGGTGAGACTCTTGGGTTAGATCCATAAGCAACTGCGACCATGCACCTTCATAGAGACTCGGAGTCATCGGCTGTCCTGATTGAATTGACTGCACCCAGCGATCGCATATAGCTAGCACAGGCGCAAGACGACCATCTGTATAGGTTTTCGGGAGGTCATATTCAGATGGAATCGGTACGATTTCCATTTCTGTGCGATCGATTTTCCCTTGTCGCAAGCTGAAACCATGTACATAATCCGATTGATTAGAACTACCCAGTACAAGCGTTCCATTTTCACCGTAAACCGTCAGCCAATGCCCACGACCGCGATAGGTGACAGTACTCAGGGAAATATTGCATGGAGTTCCATCGGTGAGTTCTAGGAGAATGTTGCAGGTGTCGTCAGCATCGACCAATCGCAGAACACCATTTGCATCAGTACGTTCAGTAATCCCTGTACTGAGTTGACCTGACAGACTTTTAATATCCCCAAATAACCAGCGCACATAATCAAAAGCATGGGAACCGATCGCACCTAATGCA
>JANNDZ010000533.1:0-2690 GCA_031378395.1 Pseudanabaena sp. OTE_75_metabat_487_sub | reverse complement strand
GAGATATTCCTTTCCTTGGTTCTTTACGTAACTACCTATCATCTCCTCTTCTCCCTGTCTTCCTACCGTACTTGCGAAATATCCATCACTCCAAAACTCTCCTCCCCATAACTTTTGTTGCACAGGGATGAATAACTGAGTCTTTTTTGAGTCTGATACCCCGTCCGCTCGCGGCGGGGTAGTTCATTTCTCAGTCATTCTCCATACACCATCCCATTCGTCTTCGGGTGGATTGGTCAGAAAATGGTTGCAACGAGTGATGTGGATACTTGCAGCTTTATTATGCCGATCAAGGGCTAGAACATCGACAAATGCTTTCGTAGCAGCAGCAAAATCACGCGCAAGATAATTTTCACGCCCTACCTGATAATACTCAATAATCTGAGCTTGGATTGGATCGAGCGAATCAGATTTTAAGCCAATTAATTCATAAACACCAACGGGTTGATTTTTGCCCTTGACTTGGATGCAATCGAGTTCACGTACCCAAATGCGATCGCCACAAAGTTTGTACGTCGCCTCACTAATGATCGCATCTGTCCCATATTGCTTGCTTGCGCCTTCCAGCCGTGAGCCAAGATTTACGCCATCACCGATCGCTGTAAATTCCATCCGTCGCGTGGAGCCAATATTGCCGCTAATTACCGTATCGGAGTTAATCCCAATACCGATTTTGATCGTTGCCATATCGAGTTCTTTTTGATTTTTGGGCTTCAGTTGCTCAATGCGCTTGATATTAAACTCTTTTAAACGATGGCGCATATCGATCGCAGTTTGAACAGCCATCCAAGCATGATCAGGAATTGGCAAAGGTGAACCAAATACCGCCATGATCGCATCACCGATATATTTATCCAGCGTGCCTTTGTAGTTAAATACTGCCTCTACCATCGTTTCAAAATATTCATTCAGCATCATCACCACATCTTCAGCGGCGAGAGATTCTGTAATCGTGGTATAGCTGCGAATATCTGAGAATAAAACCGAAACTTCTTTGCGATCGCCGCCCATCTTGGCATCACCACCAGCCAAAAGCTGTTCGGCTAGCTCTTGGGTCATGTAGCGATACATCGTACTCTTGAGGCGCTTCTCTTGGCTGATATCTTCCATTACGACTAGTGCGCCACGCACACCTTCGCCTTCGTCACCTTCGGACATGGTATTGATCGAAATATTGATGCTGTGCTGTTCACCATCAGTAGAGCGCAGAGTCTGATCGGGGTAATATTGCTTACGACTTTTTTCATCACTACCTTCTAAGCTGTTATCGAACCATCTAGTGAAATTGGCTTTCTCGATATTGATTAGTTCATATACAGATCTACCTTCTAGCAAGGCTTCTCCAACACCAAGCAGAGCGTAGGCGCGTTCATTTGCGGCAATAATTTTGCCATGTTTGTCCGTGGAGATCACACCATCAGACAGACTTCGCAAAATGTCTTTTTGCATTTGCTGTTCTTGTTTGACCTTAGCAAACAACTTGGCATTTTCCAGTGCCACACCAGCTTGAACATTGAAGACTTTCATGAATTCTTCGTCGTTGCCATTAAAACTTGCCTTGAAACGTTCGGGCGACGAGGGCCATGTGTTGGGATCGTATTCAGGAAATTCGCCGCGCTGAACCTTGTTAACTAGTTGAGTAACACCAATTAACTCTTTATTAGAGTTGAAAATCGGCATACAAAGAAGACTACAGGTACGATAGCTATTTGCCTGATCAAATTTTTTGGAGTTGGCAGCATCAGGATGTTCGTAAAGATCAAAGGGAATATTTAAGACTTCACCTGTTGTTGCAACTCGTCCTGCAAATCCCACGCCCATTGGTACGCGCAACTCCTTGGTTAATCCATATTGATCAACAATTTGCGTCCAGAGATCATTGCGATCGCGATCAATTAACCACAGCGTACTGCGATCGGCATTCATCAATAATTTGGCTTCGTCCATCACCTTTTTAAGGGTTGTCTCCAGATCCAAACTTTGTCCTAGAGACATGGCAGCTTTCATTAGCGCATCGGCAGCGCGTTGTTTTTGAGCTGCCGAATAAAAAGCTTGAGAGCTTTCTAAAATTAGTCGCATTGATGGGGCGAACTGAGCAAATAGTGCTTGATCTTCTTCAGTAAACCCAATCCTATCAACGCTATCCTCAAGCGGAATAGTGGGATCATTAATCCTTAATTTATTGATTAACTGCACCACAGCAACTAGTTGATCGTCATCGTTCAAAAGTGGCATGGCGAGCATGGAGTAGGTGCGATAACCAGTTCGCTCAAATTGCTTTTTAGCTTGAGTCGATCGCGGATCATCAAAAAAATCAAAGGGAATATTTACGATGTGACCATAGGTGGCAACTTCACCAGCAATGCTCGTCGGTTCAGTCGAAATCCGTATTTCAATATTTTTGCCATCTTCACCAGTCACATTTGTCCATAATTGGTTTTTATCGGCATCTAATAAAAAAATTGTGGTGCGATCGGCTGAAAGTAGTTCACCTATTTTGCCGCGAATCGCTTGTAGCATTTCATCGAGGATGACATCAAAGTCGGTGTTAAGCATTCCGAGGGTTTGATTGACGATCCGCAATCTCTGCTCAACATCACTAACAACTTGACTGAATTTCTCAGGAGTAAGCGGCGCAAGCACAGAGGCAAAACTACCTCCACTGGTCACTGCTAAGGCGCTGGAACTCC
>JANNDZ010000523.1:0-2523 GCA_031378395.1 Pseudanabaena sp. OTE_75_metabat_487_sub | reverse complement strand
GGATAGGTAAGATGCAGTTGCGTTGGTGGGACAAAGTTTTGAGCATCTGTTGCGATCGCAACGACAAAGCTCAACAGCCCAATTACAAAAATTCCGATCAGTCGCCGCATAATTCCGATTACTTGCTTAGATTAGCAATACAAACAGCACCATTTAATACTAGCGCCATCGCGGAATCTACAGCGCAAAACAATATATTCTGAGTCTAGAAACCATTTAAAAATTATTTTCTGTGGTCAAAGGCTCTAAAAGATCCTCCTCAATCCCCCTTGTAAAGCTACGGTGTAAACACAATTTATCAGCTATATCGTTAGTTTCTAATGATCCCCCTCAATCCCCCTTGTAAAGGGGGAGGAAGAAAATCCCTTTACAAGGGGGGGCTGGGGGGATCGAGACAATTTGTAAATGGTTTCTAGTAAACGCAATTAGAATTAATTAAAAAATGAAAATTTTAGTAATGGGTGGCACAAGATTTATTGGTGTGCCGCTAGTCAAATTGTTAGTGTCACAGGGTCATGAAGTAACTTTATTTAATCGCGGTAAGAAGCCATCACCCGTAGCAGGACTTCGCACAATTATTGGCGATCGCACTGATTCACAGCAATTGCAAGATAAACTTAGTGGCGAATCCTTTGAGGCGATTTTTGACAATAACGGTCGTGAACTCAGCGATACTCAGCCACTAGTCAAAATTTTTCGCGATCGCATTCAGCATTTTGTGTACATGAGTTCCGCAGGCGTGTATCTCAATAGCGATATTCTGCCCTACCACGAATCCGATGCCACTGATCCGAAGAGCCGTCATAAAGGCAAGCTGGACACCGAAGCCTATTTGCAGCAAGTCCGCGCTGAATCTGGATTTCCTTACAGTTCCATTCGTCCCACTTATATCTATGGACCACGAAACTATAATGATGTAGAAGCATGGTTCTTTGATCGCATTGTCCGCGATCGCCCAGTTCCCATTCCTGGTAATGGCAAATTTATTACCCAACTCGGTCATGTCGAAGATCTTGCTTCTGCAATGGCGGCCGTCTTGGGCAATCAAAAAGCGATCGGCGAAATTTATAATGTTTCCGATACGCGCTATATCACCTTTATCGGTTTAGCCCAACAATGTGCGATCGCTGCTGGCAAAGATCCTAATCAACTCAACTTTGTCTATTACAATCCCAAAGACTTTGACTTTGGCAAAAAGAAAGCATTCCCATTTCGCTTACAACATTTCTTCGCGTCCGTCACCAAAGCCCAGCAAGATTTAAACTGGAATCCCAAATACGATCTATTATCTGGCTTGAAAACATCTTTTGAACAAGACTATCTTCCTTCCAATCGCCAGCAAACAGATATTGATTTCTCTACAGATGACCAAATAACTCAAAGCTAAAAAAGTAAAGGCGGTGCGAAGCGCCGCCTTTACTTTTTTGGTTTAAAAGAAGTTTGCTGTAATCTGCATAACAGCACTACAACTAGCCTTAGGCTCAAGCACTGTTAGATACTCTTTAGTGTTTAGAGAATTACGAGTTGCGCTCCAAGGCTCTAGACAATAGAAGTCTTTGCCCTTAACAGTCCAAAATACAAGATAAGTACAAAAATCATCGTAATCGATCGCAATTTTCAGTTTGCGATCATTATCAGTCACTGAAGTTGAACGACTGGAAAGCTTGCCAAACACTGAGTCAATCTCATCTTGCTCGAAGTTAAACTTCCCATCAAAAGCAAAATTCTCTTTGGTACGATTATCTTGATAGCCGACTGAAGGAATATCTACCTCGATTTTACTTTTGTCGCCGCAGAGGAAGTAAGGATGAAACCCTGAGGAGAAAGGCATTGGCGTAGAGGAAAGGTTTTTGTATTCCTGACGAATCTCTAAAGTATTGCCTCGCAATGCATAGGTAAAAGCTAAATGGAAGTCAAAGGGATAAACAAGTTTGGTTTGTTCGTTGCTACTCAACTCAACCGTAACACTTGCACTGTCACTAGTGCTTTGAGATGTAGCAGCCCAAGGCAACTCACGGGCAAAGCCATGCTGTTTGATTTTGTAATCAGTTCCATCCACGTTGTAAGTATCATTAGGCAAATTGCCGCAGAGAGGGAATAAAATCGGATTGCCACCTCTAACACTCAGATCTGGATGCGTAAAGCGTTCAGCGTCAAGATAGAAGACCTCTTGACCATTAATGCGCCAGCTAGTGACGATGCCACCACGTTCTGGAACAACTTCTATCTGAGAACCTGTGCTGTCATCAGACAAGGTATAGGTATTGTATTGATTTTGAGCGGAGGAGACTTTATACACAGATTTTGCCCTGTAACTTTCCAAAAATAATTATATCGCTTAGAACCCCCAAAAAAGGATGGCGGCGCTTTGCGTCGCCATCCTTTTTTGGTTAGTGGGATAGGCGGCGCGAAGCGCTGCCTATCCTTACCCATATAAATCCTTCCCTTTTTAGACCTACCATTTTTCGGGGTAAAAACAAATTAAAAGCAAAAAATATAGGGGCAATTCATGAATTGCCCCTA
>JANNDZ010000462.1:0-4276 GCA_031378395.1 Pseudanabaena sp. OTE_75_metabat_487_sub | reverse complement strand
TGCCACCGAGACGGGTGATACTCCGCATTTTCTCATTCATGCGGTTATAAGGAACTTGAATAAAAACATTATCGCTAGGGCGGATAACATAATTACTATTGTCGGGTTGTTGATAGCGGTTAAGCCCCGCTACTTCATAGACGAAGAAGCGAGTATCTGAGGGGGAAGGTGAAGGTATCATAAAAACAAATTTTCAATATAGATTGTTGAATAGGATTGTTTTTTGTTTTCACATGAGTACGCACTCATGTGAAAACTGCAATAAGGTAGTTTAAACAGTCGTTACACTTGCCACTTTGCCACCCATTTTATTAATGCGTTGCAAAGTGCTATTCAACTGCTCATAGGACACGATGTACTCACGGTTACTGCGGCGTACTTTAGGGTATCGAGGCAGAGAAACTGCGGCTACTTCGATACGGTAAAGGCGATCGCCTGAACCTGTAGAAGAACGACCAAAAGCACGAGTAGCCATTGCACCCTTCGTAGAACGATATGCCCAGCCGTCGTTGCTGCCAGAAGCTCCCACGATCGCAGATGCACTGTTTTGAGCAAGTTCAGCCGCTAGTCTAGAATTATTGCCTTCAATTTGAGAGCGATCGCTGTTGGCATAGCCACGATAGAGACGGAACATTCTGGTAAAGCCAGTAGTTTGATCGCCGACTTTGTTCTCGAAACCGCGATAGTAAGGTACGGTCGAATCGCCAAAATTAGCTTCGTATTCGGCTGAATCAATATAAGAATCGATATCAGCATCAAAACCTTCATTTTGATAGCGATCGAGATGCTCGATTACTTCAGCTTCATTATAAGGAGCGCGTCCCAATAGATGCTTGAAGTTCAACTCAATCACGCGAGTGTGAAAGTTAGGATAGAGAAACTTGTTTTTGTACAGTTCCGACTTCGCTACTGCGCGTACAAATTCACGTACTGTGATTTGACCATTGTTTAGTAGCGACTCAAGAGCAGTCAAACGCTCAAACGCCATGATGTAATCATTTCCTAAGACATGGCGATAAACTGCATTAATTACAGTCTTGGCATTTTCTGGTGTCCAGTTAGGACGGAGTTCTGTTGGACTAGTTTCGCTATAAGCAGAAATTCCCAAACGGGAAGCAGCATTGGTAATCACTATATTTTATTCTCCTTTAATATTTAAGCAAATTGGAATCAAAACCAGTTTATTAACCCACCTTACGCGGAGCGAAGATCTGCCCTCATCCCCCAACCCCTTCTCCCGCAGGAGAAGGGGAGTAAGATTTCTATTATTTTCTTGTTCCCCTCTCCAGCGGGAGAGGGGCTAGGGGTGAGGGCTTTAGTTAACTTCTGCGTAACATGATTTATTCAAATTATTGCTTCGCAGTAATTTGAATAAACTGGATTAATGCATTAAGCGAGAGAGATCTGCGTAATGCGGCTTCCACGTTTATTCAACCTTTGCAGAGTTGGGGAAAGTTGGTCATAGGAAACCAAGTACTCACTAACACTACGGCGAATTTGGGTAGTCCGTCCGTTATCGGCTTGGATAGCGCGTACACGATAAATTTGTCCGCGATCGTCTCCAGTAGTACCAGTTAGCGCTTGCCCATAGTGGGGAGTGCGAATTGGAGTAGCTGTATTCTGTGCGAGACCCTCATTTAGCCAAGTTGATTTGTTCTTGGATTGAGTGCGATCGCTATTGGCATAGCCACGATAAATCTGGAACATGCGAGTAAACCCTACGGTTCTCTGTCCAGTTTGGTATGCAAACCCTCGGAAATAGGGAACAATCGATTCGCCAAAATTATCTTGATATTCAGCTGAATCAATATATGAATTGATTTCTGCTTCATATCCATGTTCAATGTAGCGATCGAGATGTTCAATGATTTCTGCTTCATCATTGGGAGCACGTCCCAAAAGATGTTTGAAGTTCAACTCAATAAAACGAGTATTGGGAACAGTGGCAAAGAACTTTGTCCGATAAAGGTCAGACTGAGCTAGAGCCCGAATAAAATCGCGTACCGAAATATTGCCACTAGCAAGCAACGACTCAGCACTCGTCAGGCGTTCTGATGCCATCAAATGATCGTTACCAAAAACCTGACGATTAGCCGCAGTAATTACGGCGATGACATCAGCGCCAGTCCAGTTAGTCCGCAACTCCACAGGAGAAGTATTTACAAAAGGCTCGTAGCCTAAACGGGTTGCCGCCGAAGAACTTGTCATATTTAAGCTCCCAAATTTTTTTAACAATTTTTTTTAAATGCTTTTGTTCAATGGGATTTGCGAAGTTCCGCAAACCCTATTGAACAAAGAAAACGGTAAGTGCTCCCCGCAGGGCGTACTTACCGTTTTCGGGGTTTTCATATGCTTTGACAATTTAGGATAATGATTGACGAAGCAAAGCGCCGCCAATCATTATCTCTAGAAGAAAACCGATTAGCTTAGGGCATTGATTGCATAGTCGATGTAGGAATTAGCTTCCAAAGCTGCATCTCCACTCAAGCCATGATTAGCCTTGATTGATTTCAAAGCTTCAACATACCAGCTAGGAGAAAGATCGAATGCACGGTTGATTTCGGTCAAGCCACTTACTAGATAGTCATCCATAGGACCAGTACTACCAGCAATCAAGCAGTAGGTGATCATGCGGACGTAGTAGCCGATGTCACGAACGCACTTTGCTTTACCGCGAGGGGTAGAAGCGAAGTTGTTGCCAGACTGTTGGGTGGTGTAGGGATATTTTTGGTAAACAGCATTTGCTGCACCTTCGGCTAAGCTGGAAGCTTTAGCGCTCAATCCTTTAGCAGCTTCAAGGCTAGCAGCCGCTGTGCGTAAACGACCAAATGCAGCTTGCATTTCAGGAACGCCAAGATAGCGACCTTGGGAATCGGCTGTAGAGACGGCTTCTGTTAAAGGAGTTTTCATACTTAATGTACCTCTGGGAGTTTAAAAAGGAAAAAGGAAAAGGGGAAAAAGGAAAAAATTAATTTTAAGAAATTAATCGATTAGCCTACTGCTGCGGCTGCTTTGTCGAAGTAGCTAGCGAGTTCAGACATAAGAGCGCTGCAATCGCCACGGGTTACGCCATTAGGATCGTTAGCAAGTGCGATCGCTGCTGATTTCATTTTTTCGATGCCAACTGCAACAGATCCACCAGGTACGCCCAATGCGCTGTAGGTTTCACGCAAACCATTGAGGCAACGATCTTCCAAAACGCTAGCATCGCCAGAGAATACTGCGTAGGTTACATAGCGAAGAATGATGTCCATGTCGCGCATACATGCAGCGATACGACGATGGGTGTATGCATTTCCACCAGGAGCGATCAATTGAGGCTGTTCGTCAAACAAAGCACGAGCTGCGTCGGTAACGATGGATGAAGAGCTAGCGGTAATGCGGTTAACCACATCCAAACGCTTTGTGCCATCAGAAACTAATTGTTTCAGTGCATCAATTTGAGAATCAGATACAAAAGCACCACGGGTGTCGGCTTGGGCAACTACTTTAGTAAAAGCATCTAGCATTCTAAAGAATCTCCTTGTTTAATATATAAGTTTTGTTATGACTCCCAACCCTTCTATTACTTTTGTGATATCGAACTACAATTAATATCTGCAATTAATATCTTCAAAATATATAGATTCCTAAGTTTTAATTGATTAAACGATAACCAATCTATCCAATTTACTTAAGAGAGCGAAACCTTAACTTTTTCCAGTTCGGTTGTTCAAATGGCTTTGGGATTGAATTGATTAAAACAACTAATTTGTGCAGATTTTGTGCAAATCAAGAAGTGTTGTTTATGGAATTAATTTAAAATTTGACGGAGTTCTGTAAGTCTTTATCAGCCAATCACTCTAGGGATTTCTACCTAATTGGCAATTGTAAAGTATTCGTCTTATTTGATCTTATTTCTTAATATAAAGATTGACAACAAAACCAATATTTTTAGCCATTCTCATTTAAGGGAATTGTCCGTAATGACAATTTGCGAGGTGTGACTTCATTTGTGGAAATTAAAATTAAACATAAGGATCGGTAATTGTTAAGAACATTGCGACATAATCTACTTAACAATTATTTATTATTTTATTGTTGGGTGGTAATTCGTCATCTACCAGCAATTCTCATTATGAAAACTTTGTCTTGATCTGGCGGCAACTATTGAGAATAGCTGCAATAAAAATCTTTAAAAAGCGGATTCTTAGGGCTGGGCGATGGTTGCGTGAGTACCCGTTCAGCAGAGTCATCCTCGACCAAGAAGCAAAGTATAGATACTCCCTTCCCAGTC
>JANNDZ010000483.1:0-1698 GCA_031378395.1 Pseudanabaena sp. OTE_75_metabat_487_sub | reverse complement strand
AAAATGCCCTGATTACTGTAGGGGCAATTCATGAATTGCCCCTACGTCTCTTTATGTTTTAGCAGCTAGGCTCAAAGCCACAGCTTCAGCGACTTTAATCCCATCAATTCCCGCCGAGAGGATTCCTCCTGCATAGCCAGCACCTTCCCCCGTAGGAAAAAGCCCCTCCACATTTAAGCTTTGATATTTCTCGTTGCGTTTAATTCTAATCGGCGAAGAAGTGCGCGTTTCTACACCCGTGAGCATGGCATCATCCATTGCAAATCCTTTGATTTGTTTGTTAAAGGCAGGTAACGCCTCTCGAATGGCAGCGATCGCATATTCTGGTAAACTCTCGCTCAAATCCCCCAAATGCACATTGGGAGCATAGGAAGGATGCACTTTGCCTAGATCTTGAGAAGGGCGATCGGCAAGAAAATCACCAACAAGCTGAGCAGGAGCCGCATAGGTTCCACCACCAAGCTCAAAGGCGCGAGATTCTAAACGGCGCTGAAGATCTATCCCTGCGAGAGGATGTTCTGGATAATCTTCGGGAGTAATCCCAACGACAATGCCGCTATTGGCATTACGTTCATTGCGCGAATATTGACTCATACCATTAGTCACCACCCGTCCGACTTCCGAAGTTGCCGCCACAACTAGCCCTCCTGGACACATGCAGAAGCTATAAACAGAACGTCCATTTTTACAATGATGCACCAATTTATAATCAGCAGCACCTAAAATCTTATGTCCTGCATAATCGCCAAATCTGGCACGATCGATCAAGTCTTGAGGATGCTCAATTCTAAAGCCAATCGAGAACGGCTTAGCTTCGATATATACACCGCGATCGTAGAGTATTTGGAAAGTGTCACGGGCACTATGTCCGATCGCAAGAACGATGTGATTACTAGCGATATATTCACCATTCGCTAGGGTAATTCCCTTCGCTTTACCATCTTGAATGTCAATATCTTCCACCCGACTTTGAAAGTGAATTTCACCACCGAGGGCTTGGATTTGGGCACGAAAACTTTGAACTATACCGACGAGCTTAAGTGTGCCAATATGCGGTTTATTGATGTAAAGGATTTCAGGAGAAGCCCCAGCGTTCACAAATTCATGCAGAACTTTGCGCCCGTAATGATGGGGATCTTTGACTTGGCTATAGAGTTTGCCATCGGAGAAAGTACCTGCGCCACCTTCACCAAATTGAGCATTAGATTCAGGATTAAATTCAGCTCTTCCTTTCCAGAAATTAAACGTATCAGCCGTGCGATCGCGTACCGCCTTACCTCGTTCCAAAATAATCGGACGAAATCCCATCTGCGCCAATATCAACCCCGCAAACATTCCTGCTGGCCCCATACCGATTACAATCGGGCGAGTATTTAGATTACTAGGAGCCTTGGCGATATAGTGATAACTGGTGTCAGGTGTAGGCATGACATGAGGATCTTTAGAGAAGCGATCGCTTAATTGCTTCTCTAAAGGTGTTTCGATATCGATGATGTAAACTAAATAGATATCGGTCTTTCTTCTGGCATCATAACTACGCTTAAAAATGGAATAACTTGTTAATTCTTCTGATTTGATCTGCAACTTTTTAAGAATCGCAGATTTAATCGCATCTTCAGGATGATCGAGGGGAAGTTTAATTTCAGTTAGCCGTAACATAATCAGTGAAGCTCAAGTTTAGATTAACCGCCAAGGCAG
>JANNDZ010000481.1:0-12548 GCA_031378395.1 Pseudanabaena sp. OTE_75_metabat_487_sub | reverse complement strand
GTAAAGGAGAAGAATATAAAATTAATCCTGCGATCGCGCCTAAAGTTAGCAATGTTGTTAAAGTCCCAGCTTTTCCTGAAATCATTGGTTTTAAAGAAGCAATTGAAAAAATCCTCGCAGGTGAATATGGCGCACCTAATGACTTTCTCTATTGGATCGCCCAACAACGCCCCAACCAGTTTCGGGTCAAGCAGGACAGTTATCTCGATGAGCTAATCAACCAAGAAATTCTCTATGAACATCAAAAGTCAGGCGCACAGCATTGTCTAAGGGTAATGCAAGACTTTGGAGTTGCGGTCTGTGCTGATGCTGTTGGACTTGGTAAAACCCGCTTAGCTGCTGCTGTTGCCTATCTCTATCGCGAACAGAAAGAACAACAAGGCGGACACGCAAAAATCGCGATCGTGGCGGCTCAAAAGCTCTGGTCAAACTGGGAACGGGAAATGTCCGAATTAGGATTACGTCGTCATAAAGACTATGAACTTTTTAACAAAAATTTGATGAGCCGCAAGGGTAGCAAATTTGTAGAGGAGTTTAACCGCTTTGAAGGCGCTGATCTGGTGATCATTGATGAGGCACACGAAGGCATCCGCAACTTTAACAACCGTATCCATAAAACCTGTTTACAAATCCGTGAGCAAGATCAACGCAATGGCAAACAGAGACAATTTCTATTATTAACCGCAACGCCTTGGAATAATCGCCGCGAAGATATTTACAACATCCTCAGTCCATTCTTAACCCGTCTGGATGGCTTTAAGGAAGTCGGCTTTCCCCCTGAAGTCTCCCAATGGTTTGAAAGTCGTGAAAGTGGTGTCGAAAATTTCACCGATCGCACTGACCTATTTCGCCGCGTCTATAAGCAACTCTTTTTACAACGGACTCGCCAGATGTTGCGTGAGGCAATGCCAGAAATGAATGTCTATGCTAAACGTCTTGCAGAATGGCTACCTGTGCAGTTTGAACCAAGTACCGAGCAAGCCCTAGAGCAAATCTTCACTCAGTTTGAAACGAGTCTCTATATTCCCTTTGCTGACCCATTGCGCTATTTCACAGGTACAGCCGAACAGCGATCGCTACTCAAAAATCAAAGGCGTTTTTTCCTACAACGTGCTGAATCAAGTATGTATGCTCTACGCCGCACCATTGTTAATTTCAGGATGCGAATTGACTTAATGCGATCGCGCTTAGCAGAAATAACACCCGATGCTGAGGGATTAAACAACTTTCTCCTTGAACATTACGGCTTTAGCAAACCAGTTCAAACCAAAATTGAACTTGACTATGAGGCAGATTTCTTCATGGAAGATGAAGACTATGAAGAAGAAGAGGAGGATGAAAATACCGAGCCTGAAACCAGTAAAGAAACTAAGCGCCAGCAACTTCGCACCCAAATTAATAAAGCAACTGATGCTCTAGTCGATCATCCTGAAAAAGCTAAACAAATCTATGCCCTGATACTCTCGGCATGTGAACAAGATTTACTACAGATGGAGCAGATCCAAAACTTGCTTGCCGATGAATTTCTCAAAGACCACAAACGCGAACAGGTAACGCAGCAAGTTAAAACCTTAATTAGCCAAGGCAAAAAAGTATTATTAATTTCTACCTTTTCCGATACTGTCCTTGATTACTATCTGCATATGTCTAGGGACAGCGCGATCGCTAGTCAAGGTATCGGTATGGCGATAGGCTCCACAAAATCCTACTTCCCAGAAAATGCCAAAAGTTATTTAAACTTTTCCCCACATAATTTCATCAAAAATAATCGACAAACTAACGGTATCAAACGTCAACAGCTATTTCGACTCTTTGCCCCTGTCGCCTCTTGCAAAAATCCTAGCGATCGCCCAAATCCATCGGAAGAGGTCATGGTGCTAATCGGTTCAGAAACACTCTCCGTTGGTCAAAACCTCCAAGATGCTGACTACTTGATTAATATCGACTTGCCTTGGAATCCAATGACCCTAGAGCAACGTATTGGACGTATTGATCGCCCTAAACAGCACAAAGCAGAAAACATTGTGATTTACTATGCCAATAGTGAAAGTCAGCTATTAAGGCAAGCAAGCCGCCTCAAAAATCTCAATAAAAAACTCGTTGGCGATCTGGCAAATCCAGATGGTGAAATTTCTAATGTCACAGATGCAAATACTCTAGGCGCTTCAGTTTATGGCGACACCCTTTTTGACGATCCGATCTTGCCAGGATATGTGGACTTCATTCAAAGTCTTGCCAAATCTCGAAACATGGAGCATATCAATCTGCAAGAAGAAGTCTATCGCCAACAAGAAAATTCCCATGACCTATACACCCATCAAGAAATTTTATATGCCGAAGACTTGAGTAAACGAATTGCTGAACTAGGTAAAGACTATCAAGCCAATGCGATCGCCTTGGGAACAAGTATCAACAAAAAAAACGAACCAATGGCTTTAGTAGCTTTAACAGTCGAATATTTTGACCCCAATGGTGAAGTAATTGCCGAACAAGAACACCAGATTTTCTGGAACGATCAAACAGGTGAGCGTGATGCCTATGGAGTAGCGATCGCCACTGCCTTTATAATACCCCCGAAATCAGCGAAGTAATTGCTGCTAATCGGTTACTCACATCGGCAAGCAGCCTTTATAAACAACTGACTAAACTAAAGCAGCACCTATCAAGCGACTTAGCCCAAGTTGATACCATCGCCAATATCACCGTCAATTCTGAACGACTCAGCAAGATTAAAAAGCGAGTTGCCATGTTGTCTAGCTTTCCGAAAGGTATATCTCGTCAAGATGTAACTGAAACTCTCAAGAAACTTAATTCCAGTAAACATTCCAAGCTAGTCCAAAAATTACTCAAGGACTACACGACTGGAGAAAAGTCAAAACTTGATAATGATGCCTTTGTTTCCCAACTAGTAGCGGATACTGACAAACTAAATTTATTAGCGATCGATAATGCTAAAGCCTCAAGTTTACAAATGTCACTAGAAGCTCTTCTTCTACGACTCTGATGTTGTTGTAATTTGGCGATTTAATCAGTGATACATTTATACACAGTCTAATTGTATATATTTCGTTTTATCACCCCAATAAAATTTAGTTGCGATCTGTATCAACCAAAATAAAATTTAAAAAATCATACTTTTCTAAAAAATAATAAAAAAGTATAGAATTTAAAAAACGGTATAAAATTGGTATAACAATTAATCATATACAATCAAATCTATGTATGGAAGGGGTTACACGGTTTAGACTTCAACTTTGGGGTAGTGGAGGTCTTGGGTTCAAATCCCAACATTCCGATTTATAAACTTAGAAAAAATATTGAAAGCGGCGCGATGCGCCGCTTTCAATATTTTTTCTGCAAAGGGCTGTATGCTTGTGATTGTCATGCAAAACTCTGTATTTCTACCGATAAGGATTTGAAGATGACTGAAGGCTTGCCTAAATTTGAAGCGATCGCAATGGGGACTGAGGAGCAGCGTGTTGAAGCTTTGCGCGAATTTTTGGGCTATCCTTTGCAGGAGTTGGATCGCACTGGTTCGAGATTTTGGTATGTGAGGGCGGGGCAGGATATTGCACAGGCTAAGAATACTTGCCCGATCGCTGTGGGGTTTTATGAAGAGCTAGATCGGCTTAGTGATGCTGAGATTAAGGGCTTTTTGACTGCGCCAGCACAGCAGCAAAGGATCTATGGGCATTATCTGGAGCAAGATCTGGAAAATATGCCTGTGATGTATTTGCTGTTGCCTGTTGTGGAGCGATCGGGACGGGTGGCGATGGTGTTGCCGATGGAGGGTGGTTTACGTCAGAGGCAGATTGAGACTTTTGCTTGGAATAGTCTCAATCTGCGATCGCGTTTGGTGCGACTCAATCAAGAGAATTTGGTGCTAACGAATCGGTTTAAGTTTGCCGATGCTAATCAAGAATAAGGGCGCAAAAAAGCAATCAGGTCGGCCACGTAAAAAGTATCAAGCCCCCTGTTCCTGAGCATCCTGAAACCGAGCATCTAGTCAATGACAAAGATATTCATGCCAATCATGTTGAAGCTTTCAATGCATCTCTGCGACGACGTAATTCCGCTTTTCGTCGCAAGACGAATACCTATGCTAAATCCCGTCACAACTTGCAAAGGACTCTTGATCTCTACTGGTTGGTTCACAACTTTGTCCGCGCTCACTTCACCACTAAGATCGTCCCTGCTGTAAAGCTAGGTATTATGGAGGTTGGACTTTCTTGGTCACAGTTGTTTTCTATTCAATATGTCTTCTAACTGCCTTCACATATACTTTTTTGTATCTCACTTTACGGAACCAGTACCGATTATTGCTTAGCAAATATTCCACTAGATAAGACTGAAAAACTCTTAAAGAAGCATATTCCTAATTATGTCAAGTCAGGATGCTATTATCCAGAACCACTCAACAAGACACGAACTGATCTTACTTTTCCCGTTATCTTTTTATTCCAGGGTAACCGTCAATATTCCTACCGCCACAAGCCTTATTCTACCGTTATATATTGTCATTAAGTAAAGCTTATTGCAAACATGGCTAATCCTAGAATCCTTACCTAGAAGGCATTTTCAGAGATGACGTGAAAAGTAAGACGAACTGATAAGGCGATCGCAAGAGCAAAAGATCTTGATAACCTAGCCAAACAAAACAAACTACCTGAATATGCAAATCCTTGCTGTAGTGGTATCTCTCAATTAGTCGATATGCTTTTGGAAATGGGCAACTGATTTTTCTTATTCCCTCTCCTTTGCAAGGAGAGGGGCTAGGGGTGAGGTTTTTATCTAGAACGAGAATACAGTTCTCAATGTGCCGACAGTGATGGTGCTATTGCCACTATTGTTGTTGGGATTGAAGATCAACTGCAAATCAGGAGTGATGCTGATATTGTCAGAGATAGGGAAGCGATAGAACAACTCCACATTGGTTTGAGTAGCATTACCAACATTACTCTCGATGAAAGGTTGTCCAACTGCGATCGCAGCCATCGCACCTTCCTTAAATAAATCAGGAAACGCGAAACCCGCAGACCAAGTTTGAGGACTAAGAGAGGTATTACCTGAAACTGTATAGCTAGGGAGTGCTGCGGAAATAGCATTACTACGATTGCTGATATTGCCAAAGCCATAGCGCCCAAAAAGCGCCACGGCTTTATTAAAAGCCCACTCAAGGTTTACGCCGCCTGTGTTGTAGTCCAAATTATTCACTGAAGCACGAGTATATTGCAAACGGATTGCAAACGGACTCTCATCATTCGTATTCTTCGGCGCAAACTCTATCTCAACCGTACCTTGGTAGGGATCGCCAAATAAGCCTCGATTGATAGTTCCATCGGTCGTGGGACTACTAGCATTTTGGGCTACATAACCTGCTCTCAGGGTAAAAGCACTACTGCCAAAGTTCCATGCGATCGCAGCACCAGCACCATCATTTACAGGCAAAATCAATGGATTATTGATAAACATGCCACTGGAAAAATCTGCTGACTCATCATTAGCGAAGCTATTCGCATCAAGATGATCATTCAATGACATATTTGTCCCAATCGAAGCGCGAATATCTTTGCCAATCGGGAAATCGTAACGCAAACGATTTAGTGTGGCGTTTGTACCAACACCGCTGTAATCAAATCTAGAACTGTTTCCAAATCCTGTGAAACCTAATAAGCTTGCAGGAGCATCTAGCTGGTTATTAAGCCCTGTGCCACCATTGCCAAGTTCGATTCGAGTTAACAACAGATCTTCGCCAGTGAAACTAGTTTTAAAGTTCAGGCGTACACGGCTGATTACGGTTGCATTGACTTTACCTGCATTGGCTGTCAAAGCTCCAGTTGAGTCCAGCAGAAAATCAGTCCCTGAGCTTCCCGCAGAGACAGCCGCGATCACTTGACCTTCAAGCTTAGTCGTGGTCGAGAATTGCTGCGCTTCGAGTTTGGCGGTTTTGGCATCGAGAGCATCAACCCTGCCACGCAAAGTAGCAAGTTCAGCCGCAAATTCTTCTTGCAATTTTTGTAAAGTTGCAAGATCTTCTTTGCTGACCTTATCGGCTAGCCCTGCGGAAATAATTTCATTGATTTTGTCGAGACAAGCATTTAAACCTGCGGCAAATTCATAGCGACTGGTGGCTTGCTTACCGCGAAAGGTGCGATCGGGATAGCCTGCGATGCATCCATAGCGCTCAACGAGGGACTGCAAGGCTGTAAAAGCCCAATCAGTCGGACGCACATCACTGAGTTGCGAGACTGATGTGACATTTTGCGTTAGGACATCTTTAGTTGGTGGTAACGACTGAGCCGAGGCACTAGACATGTTGCTGGGCAATACTCCGATCGCAGAACAGGCGATCGCGCCAACTAGAGATTTTTGTACTTGTTCAAACCAAATTTTCGACATGAATTAACTCCTCACTTGCATATTATGTAAACCTTAATAGTAATTAATATCATTAAAAGAGAAATAGTTTAAACATTTTTAGAGGTTATATCCTCAGCAAACTAGGCTTTTAATAAAAATATATGACTATTACTTTCAATAACTTTTCCATTAAGGCTACTCAAGCTCTTGTGCCAGAAATCATATTTGTCTGACTATTGGTTCAAGAATGATAATCATTATCATACATAATGTGAGGAGTTGAACAATGCTTACGCTTTTGGGGTTTATTTAGACCTGCAATGCTGTAAATCCCCAAATTAAACCAAGTGATCCTAAAGGAAAATAGACGATATTGTTAGAAAAATGAATATATTGGCTAGAATCTACCTAGCGTTCAACAAACGAGCCTGTGGTACAAATACTCGAAAATCCCTTACGGGTTGGTTTACAGCAAGAAAGAACACCTGAACCTCTGATCCTTGTGATCTTTGGTGCGTCAGGTGATTTGACTATTCGCAAGCTAGTTCCAGCGATCTATCATCTCAAACAGCAGCGTCGGTTACCGCCCGAACTCACAATCGTGGGTGTGGCTCGAAGACCTTGGAGTCACGACTACTTTCGCGAACAAATGCGCGAGGGCGTAGAAAAGTTCTCCGTAGGTATTGGCGCTGAAGCAATTTGGCAAGATTTTGCTGAAGGCTTATATTATCAATCTCTCGATATGAGCAATCTTGAGGATTATAAAAAGCTTGATGAATTTCTCAATCAAATTGATAAAGAAAGGGGTACTCGCGGTAATCGAGTCTTTTATTTAGCCGTTTCACCCAATTACTTTACCGATGCGATCGAGAAGTTGGGACAAGCTGGGATGATCAAGAATGCTGACAAAACTCGGCTTGTGATTGAGAAACCCTTCGGTCGCGATTTGTCATCATGTCAAGATCTCAACCGAGTGGTTCAGAAAGCTTGTGACGAAAAACAGATTTATCGGATCGACCATTATTTAGGAAAAGAGACTGTTCAGAATCTTTTGGTGCTGCGATTTGCCAATGCGATTTTTGAACCCTTATGGAATCGCCAGTTTATCGACCATATCCAAATTACGGTTGCCGAAACTGTTGGTGTCGAAGATCGAGCTGGTTATTATGAAAACGCTGGGGCGCTCAGGGATATGTTGCAAAATCATTTGATGCAACTTTTCTGCTTGACAGCGATGGAACCACCTAACGCCATGGATGCAGACTCTCTGCGAAATGAAAAAGTGAAGGTGATTCAGGCAACCCGACTTGCCGATACTCGCCGCCTAGAGCGATCATGTGTGCGAGCGCAATATGGCGAGGGATGGATGAAGGGTAAACAGGTGGAAGGCTATCGCCACGAACCTAATGTTAATCCTGATTCCCTAGTGCCAACCTATGTAGCAATGAAGTTTGAAGTGAATAACTGGCGTTGGCAAGGTGTTCCCTTCTATTTGCGAACTGGCAAACGGATGCCCAAAAAAGTCAGCGAAATTGCGATTCAGTTTCGTGACGTGCCTTATTTACTGTTTCAGTCGGCGGCAAAGCAGGTCTCACCTAACGTGCTGACACTCAGGATTCAGCCCAATGAAGGTATCGCTCTGAAGTTTGAGGCAAAGATGCCAGGAGCTGACCTGCGATCGCGATCGGTAGAAATGGACTTCGGCTATGGCAAAACCTTTGGTATCGAAGGCTCTGACGCTTATGATCGTCTATTGCTAGACTGTATGTTGGGCGATCAGACGCTATTTACACGCGGTGACGAAGTGGAAGCCGCTTGGAAAGTGGTGACACCTGCGCTTACTGCATGGGAAATGCCTAATGATCCCAGCGTCGTGCCTCAATACGAAGCGGGAACATGGGGACCCTCTGAAGCCGAGCAACTGATCGAACGTGATGGACGACAGTGGCGACGACTTTGATTAATTAGGAATTAGGAATTACGAATTAATTATCCTTGAATTTATAATTCGCGATTCCAGATTCCCAACTCGTAATTCGTAATTCCCTATTCCTAACTCGTAATTCGTAATTTGCAATTCGTAATTTATAATTCGTAATTCCCATGAATACCCAAGCAACTTCCGTTGTATCTTTGCAAGCTCCCAAAGATGTCTCGGTATCTCAAGTCGAAGCGGAGCTAAGCAAAATCTGGCAGTCTTATGGTGAAAATTCGGCTGCTCGCGCCACAACTTTTAATCTTTTGGTGTATGAACCAGAAAATATGGATGTAGTATCACGGATGGCTTCCGTTGATGCGATTGTCTCTCAAAGTCCTTGTCGCGTAGTCGATTTGGTAACTCTTGATGAAGAGGATCAAGGCATATCTGCACAGGTCGCTGCCTATTGCCCGATTCAAAAAAGTCGCAGCTCCTTGGTTTGTGGTGAATATATCACCTTGACTGGGGCGAAACGTGCATTTGATCGCGTTCATAGCATTCTGCCAGAATTACTGATCCCCGACTTACCTGTGTTTTTGTGGTGGAAAGACAGCCCCGCACCGAATACACGCATGTTTGAGAAGCTGGTCAATTTAAGCGATCGCTTAATTATGGACTCAGCCACATTTGCCAATTCTGAGTCAGATTTACTCAAAGTACAAGGAATGATTCAAGCAAGTACGCAAATTGCGGACTTGAATTGGCAACGCCTTGGACCTTGGCAAGAGCTAACTGCTCAAGCTTTTGATCAACCCGATCGCCGTTCGGCTGTTTGGGAAATTGATGGAATCACCATCGATTACGAACGCGGTAACAGCACCCAAGCTCTAATGTTTCTCGGCTGGATCGCCAGTCGTCTGGAATGGGAACCAATCGAACGCAGTTCTGAGGGTGGTGATTACGATATCCAGCATATTATTTTTGAAGGTCGAAACCAGATCAAAATTAAGGCTGAATTGGCGGCTATTCCTCTCAGTGATGCAGGTGAGGTGATTGGCGATCTGATTGGGCTGCGCTTGACGGCTTCTAACCAAAATACTGATGCTTGTAATGTATTCTGCTCAGAGTCTACGGGATGTATGCGGATGGAAGCTGGTGGCGGAGCGCAAAACTATCGCGTTCATCAAGTATCACCTTTGTCCGATCAAAGTGCCGATACGCTGCTTGGACAACAGTTACAGCGCTGGGGACGAGAAGCTCTTTACGAAGAAAGTCTTTCACTCGTAGCAAAAGTACTAGCACTATAAAAAAAGGCTCGCCAGTGCGAGCCTTTTTTTATTTACTGTAGGGTGAGTTAGCGTCAGCGTAACGCACCCAATAATGCTAAATCGTGCGTTACGCTATCGCTAACTCACCCTATGAGCTATAGCTAACATACTCTCCAAGCTACTATGAGCTACTTATCAATTGCTTACAAATTGCTGGATAGCTTTTAAATAAGAATGCTTTGGATCATAGATTCTTGCATGTTCACCATCAGGAATTAAGAATAGTTGTTTTCGATTTGGTGCTAGATCGTAGAGTTTCTGGCTCATTCTGGATGGAATTCCACTATCGTTAAGTCCATGGATTAATAAAACAGGCACTTGTAAAGATTTGATTTTCTCAATCGAATCAAATTTTTGATTAATTAAGAGACTGACTGGAATAGCTTTCATCCAATCTGATTGATTGGCGACTTCTACCATAGATGTAAATGTACTCTGCAAAATCAGTCCACCTGCATTAGGCTTTTTGATTGCCAAATCTAGTGAGATTGCGCCCCCTAAAGATTCGCCATAGATGATGATTTGCTGCGGAGCAACAGCCCGAACTTGAAGCAAATAATCCCATGCAGCTTGACCATCTTGATATAGCTGAAGTTCACTAGGGAAATCTCCTTGACTTTTGCCATACCCACGATAATCGATCGCAAGTACAGAAAATCCCATCTGTAGAAAACCTTCAATTCTTGGCAAATTATGGCTAATATTGCCCGCTGTGCCATGCAAATACAGGATAGTCTTTGGAGATTTGATTACTTGTTTTACCTCTTTGGATTTCGATGCAAGAGTAGGAAACCACCATCCATGAAGTTGATTATTTGACCCAGCGATCGGAATCCAAACATCTTCATAGTTCAGATGATAATGAGAATTGCTAGGTAGGTCGATAATCTTAGAGTCGGGTCTATAAATAAGTTGCCGTTGCTGAATGTACAAAAATGCACATGTGCCAGCGTAAGTAACCAATGCAAGGCTTGCGATTGATAAGAGAATATATTTCCTTCGAGAGCGTCGCAATAACATTTCAATTAAAATTCTTCGATTTCTAGTTGTCCGACAATAAAGGCGACACAGCCGAAAGCACAGGTAATTGGTAGGGGATTTTTTAAAATAAAACTAAATATTGATGCTAGGCAGGAAATTGCGATCGCGGCAAATGTCCAAGATTTTTCATCATCACTCATGCCTTTGGCATTTTTTATCGCCCGCAGAGTCTTGTCAGGTATCGGCAATGGCATCACAGAGCTTGGCGGAAATGCCCAATAATTGCAGCAACGTTCAACAAATAGGTCAGTCCAACCATTTTCCTGACACCATTCATCAACCCATTCATCCCGAAAACGCTTCATATGCACAAATCATCAGTAGTTCTGTAAAAGAGAAACATGAGTGGCGCTTGGGTGCTACTCATGTTTCTTTTACTTAGATTAACAGGATATCTATTGATTGGGGCATACGTTACAAAAACTTAAAGTAAACAAAAGGAGTCGCTAAGTGACTCCTTTTGTTTATTGTCTTGATTCAACATTTACGAATGAGTTGTCACACATATCAAAAGAGGTAGTTTTCCCAGCAGCTAAAGAATCTATTAGATAGTTCTGAAAGATTTCGCCTTTGCTATTGCGGCGGTTGACTTGGACATCTCTTACGCCCCTTCCCGTAGAATTTGTAGCTGTGTAAGTGACACAATTTTGTCGAGTTGATTGTGTTGTTGCGATTGATAGATAGACAGTCGAAGCTTGAGCTTGTGCGACGAGTTGAACTTGAACAGAGTTTACTGACGCAGTTAAGAATAAATCAAGCATTATTTTTAGAATATCGTAAGCTAATAAATAGATATTCCCCTCTAAGAATCTACTTTAGCATTATTTTAACGACAAAAATCCATATAAATTATATTTATATGGATTTTAAAAAACATAAAAAAGAAAAGATTATGAAATATGTAAGCTTTTCTCTATTGTTGTTTGTTATTTAATTGAAACTTCGGTGTGCGCTTCAGCGATCGCCTCAACTTTACTGGAACCATTCACGCCGCGAATTGTGTCAAAAGTACCTTTGATAAAACCTGCGATCGGCACAGCAACTAATAGACCTAAAACTCCATTTAGCTTAAAGCCAATATCGAGGGAAATGAGCATCCATACTGGATTTAACCCCGTTAACTCTCCAACAATACGCGGACCAAGTACATTCTCTACAATTTGAATTATTGCCACTGCTACCAGTAAAACTTTCACTCCAAGCCAGAAATTCTGCAAAGCGATTAGTAGGCTAACAGTGATAATTGTGCTAGAGCCGCCAAGGGGAATTAAGCTGGCAAGCCCTATGCCGAAGCCAAAAAGCTGGGCAAGGGGAACACCCAAGATTAGCATAGCTGTAGTTTGCAAAATACCAAGGATTGTTGCTAGAGTTACCTGCCCGACAATAAAGCGCTCAAAATTGCGGGGCAGTAAATTGCGAACCTGATCATTCCATTTTTGGGGTAGCCAACTTAATAAGCCATTCCAGAGGAATTCCCCCCGCACGACAAGGAAAATTGAAAAAATTAAGGTCAAAAAGATATTTACCAGACTACCGATCGCACCAAAGACAATACTAAAAAGTTGGCTGGTTATTGATCGCAAAACACCCGTTAGCTTTTCGATTAGCTGATTGAAAGTACTACTAATATCAAATGGTAATTGCTGTGCGATCGCCCAAGTCTCAAGAGTCTGTAATTGCTGCTGCCCCGACTTAATCCAGTCTGGTAAGCGGACAATAAGTTCATTAGCCTGCGCCAAAATCAAAGGCACAATAAAAATGGCTAATGTCCCAAGCACCATGAAAAATATCAGAATTACTAATCCTGCGGCAATGCCCCGATCTACTTTCAGTGTGATCAGGAAGCGGATCGGATAATCTAGCAAAAACGAAATCACTGTCGCTGTGATCAGGATGCTGAC
>JANNDZ010000477.1:0-3057 GCA_031378395.1 Pseudanabaena sp. OTE_75_metabat_487_sub | reverse complement strand
GCTGAAATAGAAAATCAGATTCAAAGAATGACATGTTTAGAGGTTAATGGTAAACAATTAGACCTTGGCAAATGGTTTGTCGATATTTTGTACGTACCAACATTAAAATTGGAATGATTTTTTGTCTGGAAGTCCCTAAATGCATTGCCCCGCAAATAATAATCAGCAATAATCAGCCCGAAGCAATCTAACCGCCTTAGCGATTGCTATACTTTAAGGCTGTAAGCACTTTGTTGCATCGACAACCATTTCACATTTCAACTGTTATCCCCTCAATTACATTCTTAAAAGACGCATGGCACTTCTAGATCGACAAGGTCGTTTATTTGGCAAATTTAGCATTCTCGACATCGGTGCGATCGCTACGATCCTGATTGTCCTGATTGGCTTACTTATAGTCCCTGGCAATGGCGGTAGTTCGATCGCGCAAATGCTATCTGCTGAAAATAAGACAGTCCAAGTCGATATGAATGTGCGGGGTCTAAGTGCAACCGATCCTAAAAATCTTCTAAAAATTGGTGATAAAGTGAAGATCATCATCCGCAATCAACCTCGCGGTGAAGTCACCATCAAAAAAGTGGAGATCTCAACCCCAAAAGTTGTTGCGGCAAAAGCTGATGGCACTGCGGTTTATTTTGATGATCCTCGTGCTGTCTCGACCTCTCAATCTGACCTTGCCATCACCCTCGAAGCAACTGCCCAAATCACTAATGACGGGGCAGTATTTGCTAACGAAAAGGTCAAAGTCGGCACTTCAATTGACATTGAAGGTCCGAAATATATTATTCGGGGTAGTGCAATGGCGGTGAGGTATTAATTATGCAACCCCCATTTCCCCAAGGCTTTGTACTTAAAGGTCGCTATGCAGTCCGATCAACAATTGGACAGGGTGGCATGGGGCGCACTTATCTAGCGCAAGACCTAGAGCGCTTTAATGAAACCTGTGTATTGAAAGAATTTATTCCTCCTCAAGATTCTCAAGAGGTGTCAGAAAAGGCGAAAGAGCTATTTCGCCGAGAAGCATCGGTGCTTTATCAAATCCGCCATCCACAAGTGCCAGAATTTCGGGCAACCTTTGAGTCTGAAGGCAGATTACTCTTAGTCCAAGACTATGTGGAAGGTAAAAATTATCGCAATTTGTTACTTGATCGCCTCAAGATTGGACAGACATTCTCTGAGAATGAGATTTTTGCGCTGATGCAGCAGCTTCTACCAGTGCTGAGTTACTTGCATGGGCACAATATTATCCACCGCGATATTTCGCCTGAAAATCTGATGTTGCGATCGCAGGATAATTTACCTGTGCTGATCGATTTTGGGGTCGTGCAAGAA
Source organism: Pseudanabaena sp. OTE_75_metabat_487_sub (assembly GCA_031378395.1). Classification (GTDB taxonomy): domain Bacteria; phylum Cyanobacteriota; class Cyanobacteriia; order Pseudanabaenales; family Pseudanabaenaceae; genus Pseudanabaena. The sequence goes on along the minus strand of JANNDZ010000477.1, from coordinate 1,725 downwards.
ACCACCGCTAAACTAAACTCACAGATGGGCATTCCTGCCTCAACCGTTGCAGGTAAAGCAGGATACGCGCCGCCTGAGCAATTACAGTCGGGCAATGCCTATGCTAATAGTGATCTCTATGCCCTTGCGGTAACTTCTATTGTTTTGCTAACTGGTCGCGAGCCAGCAGAACTGTTTGACAGCATCAATCTAGCTTGGAATTGGCAACAGTTTGCCAATGTTAATCCTGCATTTGCAAGGGTAATCAACCAAATGTTGAGCTATAAACCCACCAATCGTTATCGTTCCGCCGATGAAGTGTCAGGCGCGATGCAAGTTGCCCAAGCCTCTTTTTCGGGTGCAAAAACCTATGCGGTAGGACGACAAGTGCCATCCAATGTCGCAGCCAATATCCCTCAGAGAACGGTAGTAGCTGGTGCTAACAATCGAAATCCTGTCAACTATGGTACTCAAAATCCGTCTAATCGATCAACCAGTGGTGGCGGTGTGAACTGGTTTTTGGGGATTTTAATCATTTTGGTAGCTGGTGTTGGCTCATGGGCGATCACCTCTTTCTTTTTTAGCCGTAATCGCGCTATTACCAATCCGACGGAAACAGCGATCGCTTCTCCTACGGCGACACCAACCACGGCAAATGTAACTAATATCAACACCAGCCTTGAGCTCAAGTCAGTTAATGAAGGCTTAAATCGTGGATTTAGCAGTGATAAGATTGCGGCGGGACAAGTTGTCAATGTGCGTTTTAATGGTGAAAAAGATGAGTTGGTCACTGTGTCTCTAACGGGTGCTGATTTGCAAATGACCATCCAAAGCGATGATCAAGTTAGCCTTGATCGCAAAGCAATTGACAATGCCACAGGATATTGGCAAGGTCGTTTGAAAAAGGATGGTGTGTTCTACATCAAAATTAGAACCACTGGCACAAATGAAACCACTTATAAGCTGGATGTTCAGTTAGAAGCTCCAGTAAAAGCTCAGCCGACACCAACCCGAACTCCTACGCCGAGTCCAACAGGTACTCCTACGGATAAGCCCACAACTACGCCTACTCCTAGTCCTTCTCCTACTTCTGGACAGCCTAATCCGACGCGATCGCCTGATCCTACTCCTACTGCTATACCTACCGAAACACCGCGATCGCCCTCGCCAGTTCCTACTACTGAGCCTGCGCCAGAGACAACCAAACCAATTACCTTCTAATTAATGCAAACCGTAGATATCAAGTTCCAAAAGCTGCATCCAGATGCTCAAGTTCCTAGTTATGCTCATATCGGGGATGCTGGGGCTGATGTTTATTCAGTTGCTGAAGTTACACTCCAGCCTCAGCATCGCGCCGCCATTCCTACTGGATTAGCAGTCGATATTCCCATCGGTTATGAAATCCAAGTGCGCCCCAAGAGTGGACTGGCTCTCAAACATGGTATTACCGTTCTCAATTCGCCTGGAACCGTCGATGCTGGCTATCGCGGCGAGATTCAAGTGATTGTGATTAATCTTGGAACAGAAGCTTATACTTTCACCAAAGGTCAAAAAATCGCTCAGCTAGTACTAAAGCCAGTGCTTCAAGCGCAATATATTGAAGGCGAACTCGGAACTAGCGATCGCGGTATCGGCGGTTTTGGCAGTACTGGAGTAAATTAAATTTGGTTAATAACCGTCTTAAAACAAACATAAAACATTGCAAACTTTGCGAAAAACTTTGCGAACTTTGCGGTAAATTTTAAT
>JANNDZ010000461.1:0-1818 GCA_031378395.1 Pseudanabaena sp. OTE_75_metabat_487_sub | reverse complement strand
GGCTGAAATAGAAAATCAGATTCAAAGAATGACATGTTTAGAGGTTAATGGTAAACAATTAGACCTTGGCAAATGGTTTGTCGATATTTTGTACGTACCAACATTAAAATTGGAATGATTTTTTGTCTGGAAGTCCCTAATGCTTATACATACTTAAGCAAATACCAGCAAGCGATTGAGGTTTATCAACAGGCTTTAGTAATCTATAAGCAAATCGGCGATCGCAATGGGGAAGCCACGGCATTAGGGAACCTTGGCAATGCTTTCAATGCGATCGGGCAGCATCAAAAAGCCATTGATTATTTGCAGCAGACCTTAGAGATTGTGCAAACCATTAAAGACCGTCAAGGGGAAGGTGCAACATTAGGGAATCTTGGTAATGCTTACTATGCGCTCAAACAATATGAAAAAGCGTTGGATTTATATCAGCAGCATCTTGTAGTTGTCCGCCAAATTGGTGAGCGCAAAGGTGAAGCACAGGCAAATGCAGAGATTGCGGCTACCCTTACTAATCTAAATCAGTCTAGCTTAGCGATCGCTTTCTATAAGTCTTCTATTAGTATCACAGAAGCAATTCGTAAAGATATTCGCGGTTTAACTAAAGAAGAACGTCAATCCTATTTACAAACAGTAGCCGATCGCTATCGCAATCTTGCGGATCTTCTGCTCAATCAAGGACGAGTGATCGAGGCGATCCAAGTTCTTGACTTACTCAAAGTCCAAGAACTGGAAGACTATCTCAAAAACATTAAAGGGAATGATCGAACCTCGCAAGGGATTAGAATGCTGGAGCCAGAAAAAACGATTAGTGCTCAGCTCTCAATCACTAGCAAAGATCAAATACCCGAACTCAATCGCCAACTTGCCAGTCAGATTCAACAACTTCCCAAATCTGAGCTTAATAAAGTTCCTGATTATCTCAAGCAAATCCCTCAAGGAACAGTCCTGTTTTATCCTCTAATTCTTAGCGATCGCTTAGAGTTAATTCTCTTCTCTGCGAATACCATTCCCGTCAGCCGCACCGTGAGAATCTCTCAAGAGAAACTAGAAAAGTTAATTACTGATTTCAGGAGTGGACTCCGTGATACTGGCTCCGAGGATGTTAAAGAACCTGCTATAGAACTATACAATTTGCTAATTAAACCCATTGAGACAGAAATCACTCAAGCAAAAGGCGAAACGATCCTCTATGCACCTGATGGACAGCTACGCTATGTTCCCTTGGCAGCTCTGTATGATGGCAAACAGTGGCTAATTGAAAAATATCGTATTAACAATCTAATTGCCTATATTCTCTCTGATTTTTCGCCACGCTCTAAATCTCAGCCTAGTATACTTGCAGGAGCATTCGGTGGTAAAGCAGGTGAGCGAAAATTTGGACAAATTGCTTTACCCGCAACGATTAAAGAAGTCCAATCAATTGCTGATTTATTTAAAAATTCAGTTGCTTTAACTGAAGAAAACTTTAGCCGCCAAGCCATCGAATCAAAATTTAAAAATCATAATATTCTACACCTCGCGACCCATGCTGAGTTTAATACTGGTGTGCCAGAAAATTCCTTCATCATTTTTGGTAATGGCGACAAAATTCGCCTCAATGAAATCACCAATTGGCAAATTCCAAATCTAGATTTGATTGTGTTGAGTGCTTGCCAAACGGGAGTCGGCAAACTTGGGGATGGGGTGGAAATTTTGGGCTTTGGTTACCAAGTCCAAAAAGCAGGTGCAAAAAATGCGATCGCCTCGCTCTGGAAAGTGAATGATGCAGGTACACAATCACTCATGACGGCCTTTTATAGCGAGTTACAAAAAGGGGAT